>JBAYFA010000007.1:0-16335 GCA_041667425.1 Bacilli bacterium | reverse complement strand
CTGAAAAAGAGCAAAGTGTCATGCGTTGATGTGTAGATAACTCGTTCAACAAAATCATCTTCAGTCATCTTCGCTCCTGTGACCCCTTTACCTCCCCGATTTTGTGCACGATAAATATCTACACTCATCCGTTTTACATATCCTTTATTTGTCACTGTAATAATGACATCTTCTACAGGAATTAAATCTTCATCTTCGATTTGAAGTTCATCAGATAAACTAATTTCGCTCTTACGATCATCGCCAAATTGCGCTTTAACTGATTCTAATTCTCCAACAATAATTTGAAGCTTTCTTTCATGACTTTTTAAGATTTCTTTACATTCACTAATGAATTTTTTTAGTTCAGCATATTCATCTTTAATCTTATCAATTTCAAGACCAGTTAATCGTTGTAATTTCATGTCCAAGATAGCCTTGGCTTGAATGTCGGTTAATCCAAAATTTTTAATTAATCCTATTTGAGCTTCATCGGGTGTTTTTGCTTTTTTAATCAATGCAATAACAGCATCAATGTTAGTCAGTGCGACCAATAACCCTTCTAAAATATGGGCTCTCGCTTCTGCTTTATCTAAATCGTATTTAGTCCGTCGCGTGATAACTTCCACTTGATGAGCCAAATAGTATTCTAATACTTCTTTTAAATTCAATACTTTTGGTTGTCCTTTGACAAGCACAAGCATATTGATTCCAAAAGTTGTTTGAAGTTGAGTGTGTTTATATAAATTATTTAAAATAACATTCGCATTAGCATCTCGTCTTAACTCAATAACAATCCGCATTCCATGACGACTGGATTCATCTTGCAATCCAGTAATGCCTTCTATCATCTTTAATTTAACCGTATCGGCAATTCGTTCTATTAAACGAGTTTTATTAACTTGATATGGAATTTCTGTAACGATGATGGTGGGTTTCCCTCCATCTTCTTTGATCTCACATTTTGCGCGAACACTGAGCGCTCCATTTCCTGTCATATATGCTTTTCGAACTTGAGATAACCCCATAATTAATCCACCAGTAGGAAAATCAGGCCCTTTGATGAAATTCATTAATCCTTCAATCGATATTTCTGGATTTTTAATCATGGCTAACAATCCATCAATAACTTCATTTAAATTATGAGGAGGAATATTGGTCGCCATTCCGACAGCAATTCCTGTAGCTCCATTAACTAAAATATTAGGGAACTTACACGGCAAAACTGAGGGTTCTCGTTCACTACCGTCGTAGTTGTTAATAAAATCAACGGTATTTTTATTTAAGTCGCGCATAATTTCCATCGCGATTTTACTCATTTTAGCTTCAGTATAACGCATCGCCGCCGCACCATCGCCATCAACAGATCCAAAGTTACCATGACCATCTACTAACGGATAACGATAACTAAAATCTTGAGCCATCCGTACCATAGAGTCATAAATAGCACTATCTCCATGAGGATGGAATTTTCCCATGACTTCTCCAACAATACGGGCAGATTTTTTATAGGCTTTATCAGCATACACACCCAGTTCATTCATTCCAAATAAAATACGACGATGAACAGGTTTCATTCCATCGCGAACATCTGGTAAGGCTCGACTCACAATGACACTCATCGCGTAACTTAAGAATGAACTTCTCATTTCTTTTGATAAATCAATTTCTTTAATCCGTCCGTGGTTAAATTGTGATTCAAAATCTCGTTTTTCGCTTTCATTTGAGGTCGGACCATCTACCATATTGTAATTATCGTCTTTTTCAGTGATTTCTTGGACGTCTTTGGTGTCTTCGGATACATTATCTTCTTCAGCCTCTTCCGATGAATCATCTTCTTCAGTAATTTCGGTGTCTTCCGATGAATCGTCTTCTTGGGTATCTTCAGATTCTTTAATATCTAAATAATCTTTTTCTTTCATCTCTACTCACCACCTATACGTCTAAGTTTTCAACATATACCGCATTTTCTTCAATGAATTCACGACGAGGCAACACATCATCTCCCATTAACATACTGAAAATGGTGTCAGCTTCAATTGCGTCTTGGAGGTTGACTTGTAGAAGGGTCCGTTTTTTTGGATCCATTGTCGTTTCCCATAATTGTTCTGGGTTCATTTCACCCAGCCCTTTATACCGTTGCAATTGTGGTCTTGAAGTTTTTGGAAATGTTTCTAATATTTTTTGTAATTCTTCATCTGAATATGCATATTCTAATCGTTTATTTTGAGTGATTTTATAAAGTGGGGGTTGGGCAATGTATACATATCCACTTTCAATCAATGGTTTCATAAATCGATAAAAGAACGTTAATAATAATGTTCGAATATGAGCCCCATCCACATCAGCATCTGTCATAATGACAACTTTGTGATAACGCGCTTGTTCAATGTTGAAATCATCCCCAATTCCTGTTCCAAACGCTTGAATCATTGAAATAATTTCTTTATTTCCAAGTGCTCGATCTAGACGTGCTTTTTCAACGTTTAATACTTTCCCTCGTAATGGAAGGATAGCTTGAAATTCACTATTTCGTCCTTGTTTTGCAGATCCACCCGCAGAATCACCCTCGACAATATAAATCTCACTTAAAGCGGGGTTCTTACTGCGACAGTCTGCTAATTTCGATGCAAATCCTAATGATTCAAGAGGGTTTTTACGACGAGTTGCTTCTCGAGCTTTCTTAGCAGCTAATCGAGCCCGGCTCGCCATCACTGCTTTTTCAATAATATTTTTAGCAGATGCTGGATTTTCTTTTAAAAATGTTTCCAACCCTTCTGATAAAATTTGTGATGTAATCTTACGAACTTCTGTATTTCCCAATTTAGATTTAGTTTGACCTTCGAATTGAGGATCTGGATGGCGACAAACAATAATAGCCGTCAATCCTTCACGAACGTCATCCCCACTAAAACTTTCATCTTTTCTAAATAATCCAGAGGTCCGTCCATAATTGTTTAAAACCCGCGTTAAGCTAATTCTAAACCCTTCTTCATGGGTTCCGCCTTCTGGAGTATAAATATTATTAATAAAGGAATACATATTACTATTATAATCTTCCGTATATTGAATAGCAATTTCTACTTCAATGTTGTCCACTTTTCCGGCTACATAAATAATATTTGAATGAATTACATTTTTTGATTTGTTTAAATAGGCAACATATTCTTTAATTCCGCCTTCATAACAATACACAACACTTTTAATCGTATCAGGATTTCGGGAATCAGTTAAAGATATTTTTAATCCACTATTTAGGAAGGCGCATTGTTGAAAACGAACACGAAGTGTTTCATAATCATAGGTAGTTCCCTCTTTAAATATTTGATTATCCGCTTTAAACGTAATCCGCGATCCATGATTTTTAGTAAGACCAATTTCTCGCAATGGGTAAAATCGTTTCCCACGACTAAATTCTTGCTCGTATTTTTTTCCTTCTTTATGAATTTCAACGTGTACATACTCACTTAGTGCATTAACAACTGATGCTCCTACACCATGAAGACCTCCAGAAACCTTATATGAAGATCCATCGAATTTCCCACCTGCATGAAGAATGGTAAAAACCGCTTCTGCAGCTGATTCTTTTGTTTTAGGATGGATCCCAACCGGAATTCCACGACCATTGTCGGTCACACGAATAATGTTTTCAGGCAATATTTCTACTTCAACATGAGTACAATACCCTGCCAAGGCTTCATCAATAGCATTATCTACAATTTCCCACACCAAATGATGAAGTCCGCGAGGACCTGTGGAACCAATATACATACCAGGACGTTTTCGAACTGCTTCAAGTCCTTCAAGAAGTTGAATACTAGAGGCTTCATACGTATGGTCTTGGGCTTCTTCAGTTGTTTCAGTTTCAAAAGTATCTGAAGGTTTGTTTAACTCTTTATCATTAGGATTATTCACAGTTTTTCACCTCTAATCTGAATTAATGTACTATTATCTAGTAATTCTTTTGAAATATGTTGAATTGATGTTGTTGTAATAAATGTTTGTTTATCTGGATCAAGCATTTTTAATACCTCATTTTGACGAGACGTATCCAACTCACTCAATACATCATCTAATATAACAATCATATTATTCCCTCGCCGTTTAACCATGTCAGCCAAAGCAAGTTTAATTGATAGTGAGGCTGTGCGAATTTGCCCTTGTGAGCAATAAATGTTAGCGGGTGCACTATTTATTAAAAAAGTGACATCATCTCGAGACGGGCCCCATGTGGTTTGATGCATGGCAATATCATAACGATGACGATCATGCGCTTTCATAACTAACTCATCAACCGAACAGTTAGGATCATAGATAATTTCAAAAATTTCTTTTTGTGAACTTAATTGTAGATTAATTAATCGAACACATCGATTTAATTCACAAATAAAATCATTGCGTTTTTGAATAATAATCTGACTTTGTTTAATCAATGCATCGTCAAGTGTTCGAATCATGACGTCGTCTTCTATCCATTGGTCTTGATTCTTTAAATATTCATTGCGTTCTTTTAGTATTTTCTTGAATCGAATCAAACTTTCTAAGTAAATGTGGTCAATTTGTCCGATATTAACATCTAAAAAGCGGCGGCGTTCACTAGGAGACCCTTTAATTAACTCCAAATCATCTGGAGAGAAAACAACCACATTGATATATCCTAAATATTCACTCAATCGTTTATATGATTTTGAATTTTTTGTAATCTGCTTGACTCGTCCATCATAAGCAAAAAGAACTTTATTGTCTCCTTGATCATCACTAATCAAGGCGTTAATACTCATAAAATGGTTTGGTTTATTAATTAAGTCAAAATCTTTTGTGTTTTTGAATGTTTTTCCGATTCCTAGACAATGAATCGCTTCTACTAAACTTGTTTTTCCACTCGCGTTGTCTCCATAAATAATGTTTTTGGTAGACCCGAAGGTAAAAGTCGCTTTTTTATAACAGCGAAATTGATGAAGGTCAATTTTTTGAATATAAAACATGGCTACTCGATCACGTATACTCGATCGGCAACAACAACTTCATCATGTGGACGTAATTTCTTGCCCCGACGATTTTCTTCTTCGTTGTTCACCATAATTTTTTGGCTTTTCAAAAAGATTTTAACGTCAGATCCTTGAGAAATCTCACCAACAAGCTTTAAGAGTTGACCTAGAGTAATATATTCGGTATTTATCTTAATTGTTTTCATCGTTTTTCTCCACATTATATATAATAATTATACCATATTTTTGATTTTTTTTCCATAGTTTTCGTCATATTTTATAACTATTTTTTTAATTTTTATATTATATACATAAATATGTTGTTTTTTGTCTAAAAACATATATTATATATGTAAATATAAATCAAAAGTAGAGGTTATTTTAAACAAAAATTAAAAATTCACTTAAAATAATGATGTTTATTGGTTGTTAAGGAGTAAAAATCATCATGCAGGATGTTCATTCTATTATGATCATCAAAATAACCACAGTTATATGGTTATGTTCTAGCTCATAGACTGAATACCCGCCAAATATACTCATCTCGTCCATCGTAAACTGCCTGGACCCTATCCCTTTTTTATGGTTTTACGTATATATGGTTAAATTTTTCACTTAAGTTTCAATTAACTCGTTCAATATGTCTGTTTTGTCCGTCGTACCCTCGTTGGCTCCTATCCCTTTTTTATGGTTTTACGTATATATGGTCGAACGTTAGTGTTATTATCACTTAAATTAGAAAATATTCATAATGTTGTGACTTCATAATTTAGATTAATCATCAGTTTTTATGAGTTTTTGTCTAACTCCAAGTAGATTAGATGATTGATCATCACTTTTCTCGCCTATGATGACAGATTCTATCGTTTTATTAATCACCCCCGTGTCGCTTTGCGTGCGTTGTCCACTATTATATCCTTCTATTAAAAGATAGAAACACAAATGCTTTCTATATTATATGAATAAATTTGTATATTAGAAGATAACAAACAACCCTATTATTAATGATTTATAAGGACATGTCTGTTTTTTTATTAATATATCTGTTTTTACACCGTCATTTCGATCGTTTCAACACAAAAAAGGATAAAATCAATAATATTAGAAGGAATAAGTGAATAATTTGGGGTAAAATCACAATAAAAGGTGACACAACTGGTGTTGCATTTAAATTACGCTTATGTTAAAACAGAAAAAACAGATTAGCTTCACTTATGTTATAACTTTTTTACATAAATACATAATTATGGCTTGCAATATTTGTAATTTAAATGTATAATTAAATCAATGAATATTTATTCACCATTCTTACCATTTTAAATTAAATATTACCACTACCTACGTTCGGAATTTTTTTCGCCAATTAGTCAAAGAATTTCCAACAAATATATCACCACCCTATCACAATGATTTGTTTTTACATAAATACACAAATATTTATTTATGTTTTTACACTTATACATCTTTAAGTGTTTACATTTATATGTTTATATGTATTTATGTATCTATTTGTTTGTAAGCGATTCTATTCCACCCACAAACACCCTTAAAAAACGAGGTTTTAACCCCCTCAAAAAATCGGCTACGTTGATTTTTAGACCGCCGGTGGAATAACGTTGCCGTTTTGACTATAAAAACGATTTAAAGCGAAAATTTTGGCTTAATTTTAAATACTAAAATCTTGTTTCGCGGCGTTATCCCTGTACCAGCCTTCATATTCGAGTTTTACTACTTCTTTAGAATCTTATGATTTGATAATGCACCACAATTTAATGATATTTTACACATTTGATTACTTCACTTTTATGTAATTATGTATATATTTATTTACATTTATATGTTTATATGTATTGGCATATATATGTTTATATGTATTTATGTTTATACGTATTTGCAAAGAATGTAATAGACCACATTGGTAACAAGGAGGGAAAAATGAACACCAATTCCACACCATTCAAAAAACGGGAAAACCCGTTATCCAAATTGACGAAACCTGTTGAAACGGGCGTGCGTGAAAAGTACACTGCAACTATGGACAAAGATTTAAGAAAACGGATCAAAATCGCATCGGCTATGAAAGAAGTACAAGTATCAACTTTCATTGAAGACGCCTGCAGAGAAAAATTAGAAAGAGAGGACTTATAATGGCTGTTGTATCAACTTTCTGTAAAAAGGGAGGCGTGGGTAAAACAACCTTTATTGGATACTTAGCCCACTATTATGCGTATCTAGGAAAGAAAATTTTAGTAATTAGTGTTGATGATCAAAATAGTATCTTTAAAATCTTTGGAAAAGAAGACAAAATCTTCGAAGAAAGTGATAATTACCTTGAATTCTTAATGGCCAACGTCGTTGAGTTAGGAGATATCTTGATTGAGGTTCGTCCCAATCTTCATGTGATTAAAACATTAAACACAGACAAATTGTCGATGAAGTTAACACTCGAACGATCCCAAGAAAAAGTAATTAAAAAAATTATTAAAGAATATGAAACTTATTTTGACTATATCTTTATTGATTTTCCACCTTCTAGTAGTCGCTTAACTGAAGTATTACTAGATTTAAGTGATTCTATCATTATTGTTGTTGGATTAGATAGTTTAGGATTAAATGGATTCTTTAATACCATTCAATATTTTGTTGACAATGACATCGATTTAAATGCTATTAAATATATTGTTCCTAATGGATTTAGTCTCAATCGTCGAGCTCCTAAAGTTTCTTTAGAAAAATTAAAAGAACAAGCAATAGAATTTACTCCAAAAGCTGTCGTATTGCCTCCATTAAAAGATCGTTCTATCATTAAAAACCTTCAAGCAGATGGAGTTAGTGTCTTTGATTTTGCTGAAGATGAATCAAAACGAATGACTGCGTGGGATATTTCTAATAGAAACCTATTAAGAGATGAACTGGAACTGTTGTTTGATGAAATTAAAATATAAAAAAAGGTCCTTCTGAATGAAGGACACTTTTTTTTGTAATATTATGCAACACGAACTGGTAAAATAAGTTGAATGTGATTAACATCATACTCGCCCGTAATAATAAAAGGTTTAATTTCCCCTGTAAAATGAATACTCACTTCAGCAGAATCAAAAGCACGAAGAGCATCCATAAAAAACTTAGAACTAAAAGCAATTTGGAATGGCATCACTTTAGAACATTCCAATGAATTCACTTCTTCTAATACCGCTCCAATTTCATTTGATGTTGAAGTGATTTGAACAAGGTTGTCGTTAGTTAATGTCATTTTAATGATATTAGTCGATTCCGAACTAGTAAAAAGTGACGCTCTTTCGATTGCTGAGAGGAGTTCTTGTTTATTAAACCGCAAACTAGTCATGAATTCTGTTGGTATAAGACTACTTGTATTAGGGAACACTCCTTCAATTAAACGAGTTTGAAATAGTAAGTTTTTATATTTAAATAAAACTTTAGTAGAAAAGAAATGAATTTGAACGATTTGATCGATTTCCTCAATGATTTTGTTTAGTTCATCTAAACTTTTTGAAGGAATAACAACATTGATCTTGGGGTAATGACGATCAAAAATCATATATTTCTTAGCTAACCTAAAACTATCAGTCGCAATGGCTTCCATTTTACTGTCATTGGTTGAAAACGACACACCCGTCAATACCATTCTTGATTCAGATATAGAGGAAGCAAAGGTTGTTTTCTTAATCACTTGTTTAAGATTTAAAACATCTAGTGATAAATTCAGTGGACTGTTGTCAAAAGAAATAAGTGGAAATGCATCTTTGTCAAGTGTGTTTAAAGTGAAATTGCTACGATCTGCTAAAATTTTAACCATGTTTTCTTCGAAAGAAGCAAAATCAATCGTATTTGCATCTAATTTCCGAATGATTTCTAATAAGTATTTACCAGGGAGAACACAAATTCCTTCTTCTTCAATCACTAGTTTCTCTGTTTGTGAAACAGTTGATTGAATAGTAATGTCCGAGTTGGAAGCCGTTAACAACAATGCATCTGTTTTAACTTCTAATTTAATTCCAGTTAAGATGGGCATTTGTGGTTTGGTTGAAAGCGCCTTAGCAACATGATTGAGGTGAGATAATAGTAAATCTCGACTAATAGAAAATTTCATGATTGAACTCCTTTATTTATTTAGTTAAATATTATTATTATTAAGGGCTGTGGATATGTGGATAACTATTCTTTTGGCATTTTAGACCAAATATAATCAATATCTACTTTAACGTGTGGATTTGTTTTGAGTGCTTCTTTGATTTTTTCAAACCCATGAGCAATGGTTGCGTGATCACGTTTTCCAAACAGTTCTCCAATTTTTTTAAGCGGTGTGCGATACTGTTCTCTAATGATATAGATGGCGATATTTCGAGCGTAGACGATGTTACTTTTTCGGCTGTTTGAAGTGATCTCAGTTAAACTTAATCTAAAATAATCACAAACAAGCGCTTTAATACAATCAGTGTCTTTTGTTTTTGATGGAGCATCGACTATTTTATTTGGGAGAATACTTCCCAACGCAATTTCAATGGTTTCAAGGGTAAATGGCAAGTCAAGCGATACACAATAAGTGACATAGCGGCGAAGAGCTCCTTCTAAATCACGAATATTGTTCGTGAAGTAAGACGCAATCACATCCAAAACTTCTTCAGGAACATCTTTGGGGTTATTTAACATAAACACGAGTTTTCTTTTTAAAATATTAACTCGTAAATCTTGATCAGGTGATTTAATATCTACAATCATTCCCCAATTAAAACGGGATTTGAGTCGAGACATTAATTTTAAATCATTAGCTACGCGATCAGAAGTAATAACAATTTGTTTGTTGTTTTCATGTAAATAATCAAATACTTTGAAAAATTCTTCTTGGGTGCCGGTTTTTCCTTCTAAAAATTGAATGTCATCAACTAATAATAAGTCAGCGCTGCGATAATGGTTATAAAATTCTTCAATTTTTTCTCGCCCTTTTTTAGTGGCGGTTGATAAAAAATAATCTTCGGTAAATTGTTGGGCACTTGTATAGACGACATTTGCATGAATATTATTATCAAGAACAAAATGGCCAATAGCCATCATTAAATGGGTTTTACCCAATCCAACATCTCCAAACACGTATAAAGGGTTTAACACAGAGTGAGGGTTTTCTGCTACTTTCATCGCTGATAAGAAAGCAAAGCGATTACTTTCACCAACAACAAAATTATCGAAGGTAAATTCAGCTCTTAATTTGCGTTTGCTTTTGTCAGAAGACGGGGTCTCTGGAGTAGTAATTGGCATACTTGTTAATTCGTTTTCTTTTTGAGCATCATCTTTGGTAATAAATTTAAAACGAGCTTTTATAGGGCAACTAAATTCCAAATAATCATTGAGATCTTTAGAATGGAATTTTTCGATTTTAAATTTAGTGAGAGCATCAGGAACAACGACATAAATATAGTCGTTTTCGTATTTATGAATGTCTCCTGTTCCTCGAAACAAGTCTTCAAAATCATCGTGGTTCATTCGTTTTTCAAGTTGTTGGAGGGCATCATTAAAGTACTTTTTATATGCTTCTGAATTCATACTGTCCCACCTCTTAAGAACATCATACCACAAACCATTCAATAATTAAAGAGTAAAAGTAAATATTATTTACTTTTTAATTGTCCTCTTTTCCCCATGATGATAAAAGTGATAAGTTATCCACCAAAATGGGGAAAGTTATCCACATGGGGAAAAGTGGATAACTTTGTTTCTATATATAATAGTAAAAAATCATCATGATTTTTAAGAAATAACACTTGCAAAAATGAGGTTCTTATTGTAAAATGGTTAAGAACAACTTTTACGAACGGAGGAGTAAAGCATTCGCTTGTGAAGACTATGAAAAAGAAAGATACGATCCCTCAACTTAAATTAGGACCCGTTAATGAGTTCATCGCAAAAATGAACCGTCCAGGGTTTGTCATGCTAATTACATTTTATTTAGCAATTCTTGTTCTCATTATCTTTTTGGTGAGTCCTAAAAATGCTAATCTAGTGATTCAACCTGATTATGAACATTTCATATTTCCTGAAGAAGTCCATACATCGATTCAATTAACTCCTCGTTATGTATATAACGAGACAACCCAAGCCGTTAAACTTACCCATAATGTTACAACCACCACCCAATCTACTTTTAACGAACTAAACGTGGATCCTAGATTGCTGATTGAACGGTTTATGATAAGTTCTTATTTATCTTCAAACAGAATGAAATATTTTTCTGACCGAATGAATTATCAGACTAAAATCACTCATTCATATGTGGTTGATGGTGGAGAAGATTTCATTAATCCTGAGACTTTTTATACCGTTACAAAATATCAAGACGCTTTGGGTGTGTCGCACACTGAACATTCAAAAGAAACAGTGATGATTGATTTGAAAGATCGAAGTCTCTTCTCGCGACTTAATACCTTGACTCATTTTGAAGGAGAAGGAGACACGGCCACAGAAATCGTTGATCTTCGGGTAAATTTTGAAGCTACTGAGGATGCTAACAATTATACCTTAGGAACCAGAATTCTTTTAAATAATTATACACATCAATATCACATCGATATGCAATCATGGATTGTTTCTATAAATGGAACAGCTTATCCCTTTGTTGGAGTGTATGGTCATTGGAGCCAATCTTCTTATTATCGGCAAACAAACGTTGCATTTCCCAAAATCTTAGAGCCAGAATATGTGTATTGCGAACTACATTATTATGTTCCCGGGGAAGAGGACTCTTCAATTGAAGAACAAACTATTCGTTATATGGTTCGCATTGCTAATTTACCAAATAATGTGTCAACAGAACCTACTTATACCGATGAACGAGAAGTTCCAGTTGTTTCTACCATTATTCCATGGGATCGAATTAACTTAATTGGATGGCCAATCTTAATAGGAGTGGCGGTTGCTGGGGTAGTTTACTATACAACGACTCGTAAAAAAGAATCGTCCAGTGATTCATCTACTACAAATAACCAATAAATGCTCTTGACTTTACGAATAAAGCAAGGTATAATAAAATTCGTTATCAATACAGTTAGCATAGGAGGTGCACTGATATGCTAGGAAATACATATACTCCCAATAAACGCAAAAGAAGTAAAGATCATGGTTTTCGTGCCCGTATGAAAACTGTTGGCGGTCGCAAAGTATTAGCCCGCAGACGACTCAAAGGAAGAGTCAAACTTTCTGCATAGAAAACAAACAACCCGGACCACTTGAACGTCACAATTCAAGGGGTCTTTTTGTTTACTTGGAGGGAATATGAACCGTAAATACAGTTTAAAGAAAACGAAGGATATTGATCGCGTTTTTCATTTGAAAAAAAGTGTAGGTTCCAGGTATTATGCCATTTATGTTGGACCAGGAACAACAAAGCTTCCTCAATTGGCCATTTCCATTTCAAAACGATGTGGAAATGCGGTAGTGAGGAATTATGAAAAACGCGTGGTTCGTGAACTAGTTCGTCCCTATTTAGAGAAGCTCAACCATCATCACTATTTAATTATTGTAAAAAAGAGCGTGATTGAATTACTGTTTACTGAGAAAAAAGTTCAAATGGAAAAATTGTTAAACAAAATAACAACGAATAAGGAGAATAATTAAATGAATTATCAAAAAAAGACCCTACTCGCTTTTGTACTGATTTTTGGACTCGCTTTAGTTTTAACAGGCTGTAGTAGTGCAGCATCCGTTACAGCCCCTATTACTGGTTTTACATTTGAAGATATCTTTGTATATCCAATGGCTGGATTGATGTGGGTGGCAGCTAAAACTCTTGCTTTTGGCAATTACGGAGTTGCTATTATTTTATCAACCATTGTGGTTCGTACATTGGCTTGGCCAATTTATGCAAAAACCAATGACATGAGTTTAAAAATGTCTTTAGTACAACCAGAATCTGATAAAATTCGTATGAAATATGAAGGTAAAACTGATGAACAATCTAAACAACGAATGGCGATGGAAACACAACAATTGTATAAAAAATATGGAATAGGATTAGGTGGATGTTTATTACCATTAATTCAGTTTCCAATTTTCATTGGTTTCTATCGAACTATTAGTAGAATGCCGGCAACTATTTTAGATTCAGAAGGTAACTTATTAACCAGTGGACATTGGTTAGCTGTTTTCAAATCTGTTAAAATATTTGGTGTTAATTTATTGGAAGGACAATCAACTGACCCCACACAAAAAATTGCGGTGATTGTATTGGCTGTTTTGGTTGGAATTACGCAAATATTAAGTTTAATGTTATCACAACATCGGCAAAAGAAAGCTCGTGCTGATCAACAAGCTGCTGTTCCTGCATATCGACGTCAACAAACTAGTAGTCAAAAATCAACAGAAAAGACCATGAATATTATGATGTATGGTATGACTGTTATGATGGTACTATTTGTTTTACGAAGCCCCGCAGGATTAGGATTGTACTGGTTAGTTGGTAATATTTATTCAACTTTACAAAGTTATCTTGGATACCGTAATAGTCAAAAACGGTTAGAAGTATTGAAAAACAAATATTAAGAGGAGGAAACATATGAAAAAACGAACATATGAAGTGAAAACAACGGAAGAAGCGATGGCTCTTGCGGTAGAAGAATTAGTCGTTGCGGCTGAAGATCTAGAAGCTGAAATCATCAGTGAAAAAAAAGGGCTTTTTGGGATTGGAAGTAAAACATCTATTGAAGTGAGAACCAAAGTTGACGGGATTGAAAAAGGGAAAGAATATTTGCAAATGATTTTAACGTCAAATAACTGGGATGGATTTATTGAAAAAAGAGTCCGGGATAATATTGTTGAATTCAACCTCGATGCTGGCGATATGAATGGTGTTTTAATTGGAAAAAATTCCAAACATTTAGTTGCCTTACAAATCTTAGTATCAAATATCATCAATCGTTTTTATGAAGATGGCGAACAGTATATTGTGAAAGTTGATGTAGGTGGATATCGTCGTCGTCGTGAAAATAATCTTGAGCGAATGGCAGTTGATTTTGGAAAACAAGTTGCTAAAACAAAGCAAAGTATTAAACTAGATAGTTTAAATGCTTATGAACGAAAAATTATTCATGATAAACTATCAACATGGAAAGATGTATCGACTCATTCTGAAGGAGAAGATCCAAATCGCTTTTTAATTATTGAACCGAAAGAATAAATGAATAACAAGTCCTAATTTTTTAGGACTTATTTTTCATTTGTACTTCTCAACCAATGGTTGATAGAATATTCAACCATTGCGATAGAAAAAAGGCGTTATTCAACTACTCGATGTTAGGAAACGCCAAAAATCAGTGTATAATTAAATTATCAAAACAAAGGAGGATTTAATAATGAAAAAAAGTTTTGGTACAATCTTTTTACAATTACGAAAAGAAAAAGGGTTAACTCAAGACGAAGTGGCCCAAAAACTAAACGTATCGCCTCAAGCCGTATCGAAGTGGGAAAACGATTTAAGTTATCCAGATGTCACTATTTTGGTAGAGATTGCTAATTTGTTTGGGACAACGGTGGATTATTTGTTAGGAAAAGAGGATATTCAAGAAGCCACTCTTTTGACGAAAGAAGAAAAGAAACCTATGAATCAATTATTACTTAAAATTGTAGTCAATTCTTCTGATGGAGATAAGGTAAAGATTAATATTCCCTTGTCACTTTTGAAAATTTGTATTGATTCAGGGATGGATCCATCGAGTATTACTTCCAATAAAAAAGTGTTTAATTCTGTTGATTTTTCACAAATTTTAAGTATGGTTGAACAAGGAGTTATTGGTAAGTTAGTGGAAGTTGAAAGTTCTGATGGAGATTTAATTGAAATATATGTTGAGTAGATATGAAAATCATTATTAAATCAAGTGATGAACGAACGATTCGATTATGGATTCCATCCTTTCTTTTAAGCAGTCAATTAATTCAAAAAATAATATATAAAAACATCTCTGATCTGAAGATTAATCATGAACAAATGAAAGTGATTATTCATGGATTAAAACAATCTAGTAAAAATTTCCCTAAATTGGATCTTATTCATGTTGTTGGACATGATGGAGATTGTGTAAAGATAACTTTATAGAAAAAAAGACGCAAAAAACATTTCGCGTCTTTTTTTGAATCTATAAGGCTAAAAATTGGGTGAGTTGTTCGTGTTCTAATGCTTTCAAATATAAGATAAAAGGTTTGATATTTTTGTTGACTTTGAATTCTTCTAAATTTTCAAAATATTCACGTCTTCTATCTTTATTAATTAAGATTGGTAAAAATCCTTTTCGCATTAAATGATAATTTAGAATCAGTCGAGCAAGACGTCCGTTTCCATCTAAGAATGGATGAATTTTTGCTAGTTGTAAATGGCAATAAGATATGTATTCAAATACGTCTTTTGTTGGTTCTGTAGCGGTATAATCAAAATATTTATTCATGCGATCATACACTTTAATATAACTGGGGGGCGTATGAGAAGAATAGCTAAGAGAAATATCAACATTACGGTAAAGCCCACCCACTTCTGAGAATCCTTCCATCATTATTTGATGTAAATCTTTGAGCTGGTTCTCATCCATTGGGATGTTTTCTTGTGCCATAGTAATCGCCCGCAGAAAGGCGTTTTTTTGGTTGTTAACAATTTGAATCATGCTGGGATCAATTGTATCGGTTTTGGTTGTTAAAACTTGAACAACATCTTCCTTTTTAATCCGATCAGAATCAAAGGACAAAGAACAATACACCAAGTCTACTAAAAGAGACGTTGTGATTTCTAAGAATCCCGGTTTTGCTTTTGCGGCATTCCGCAATTCCAATAACTCGCCATCGATCATTTGTTGTACCTCCTAAATTTTCTTTGGTACCTATATTATAACCTATATCAAAAAAGAATGCAAACGTTTTAATTCATATTTAAGTTTCACTTAACTTATGAAAAGAATTGATATATCGATTGATTTGTTTTATAATGAAGAAGAGGAAGATAAGTGAAATAAAATCCGATTCATTTATCATCGAAAAAAAAGGAGATTCAATATGATTCAATGTCGAAATATCACAAAAATATATGAGTCAAAAGCAACCCGAGTTTGTGCTTTACAATCTCTTAATTTATCTTTACCCGCGACCGGTTTTATTGGAATATTAGGACCGAGTGGTTGCGGGAAAACAACCCTTCTAAATATTGTAGGAGGATTAGATTCTCAAAGTGAAGGAGCATTCTTTTTCGAAGGGAAAAATACTGCCACATATTCTGCTAGTGATTGGGATTATTATTGTAGGGAATCAGTCGGATTTGTTTTTCAAAATTATAACTTAATTCCCACATTAACGGTGGAAGAAAATATTTTATTGTCATTAT
>JBAYFA010000006.1:0-17821 GCA_041667425.1 Bacilli bacterium | reverse complement strand
TTGTTATAGAAGAAGCTCTTGCCGTTTCAATACAAAGTCAGGTGGAGGGTGTTGCTTTATATGATGTGTCAATTTTACCAGTGTGGGAAAAATGGCTATTTAATTTGAAGTATTATAGTTTATTTAATGATAATCGAGAAACAATTCCAACAAGTCAGACAATTGAAGAGGCTCTTCCGTTGGTTGATTATGAAAAGATCATCGTCAATTCAGAGGATAAAACCGTTTTTTTAATGGAAGTTGGTATGAAAATTGATTTGGGGTCGATTGTTAAAGGATATGCGTGTGACCAATTGAAAACTTATTTACTATCCATTGGGTTAACAAGAGCTATTATTGATGTTGGTGGAAATATTATGACTATGGGATATAACTTTTATAATGGAGATAATCATGAATGGCCAATCAAAATTCAAACTCCGTATGTGAATATCTATCAATCCAATTATAATGAAACGCTCTATAATGAAACAAAATTTATTGGAACTTATTATGATAGTGATATTACCGTCGTTAGTTCAGGTGTGTATGAACGATATATTAAAACAGAAGAGGGAATGGATTATCATCATATCTTGGATCCAAGAACCGGGTATCCAATGCAATCAGGATTGATATCGGTCACTATTTTGACCCAAATTTCAATGATAGCGGATGCTTATTCAACGGCCTCCTTTAGTTTGGGATTGAGCGCGGGAATGAGGCTTGTTGAAGAACAACCAAACATGCAAGCTGTTTTTATTACAGATCAAAAAGAAATATATATATCATCTGGCCTTGAAGGGCGATTTGTCTTTAATGATCAAATTACAAGCCTTGGCTATACATATAAAGGAGTTTACAATGAAACTGGAAATTAAAAATCTTCACGCAAGTGTGGAAGATACAGAAATATTAACAGGATTGAATCTTGAATTAGAAACGGGATCAATTCATGCGATTATGGGACCCAACGGAACTGGGAAATCTACTTTAGCGGCCGTCATTATGGGCAATCCTCATTATCGGGTTACGGAGGGAGAAATTCTCTTAGATGGTGAAAATGTTTTAGCGATGAGTGTCGATGAGAGAAGTCGCAAAGGTATTTTTTTGGCGATGCAATATCCCAATGAAATTAGTGGAATTACCAATGCTGATTTCATTAAATCGGCTATGCAAGCTCGTCTTCAAGAAGGAGAACATATTTCTTTGTTTAAATTTGTTCGTGAAATTGATCGGGCAGTGACTGATTTAAAAATGAATCCTGATTTACCTCATCGGTATGTTAATGAAGGTTTTTCTGGTGGAGAAAAGAAGCGCAATGAAATTTTACAAATGAAAATGTTGCAACCTCATTTTGCAATTTTGGATGAAATTGACTCAGGATTAGATGTCGATGCTTTAAAAATTGTAGGTGAAAATGTCAATAGTATGCGTGGCAAACAATTTTGTGCGTTAGTGATCACTCATTATCAACGGCTTTTAGATTATATCAATGTTGATCACGTTCACATTATGATGAATGGGAAAATTGTGAAAAGTGGAACTCAAGATCTCATTGTTAAAATTGACAAAGAGGGATATGATTGGTTAAAATACGAGCTTGGAATTGAAGAAGAAGTTGTAGAAAAACACACGATCGTGTTGGGTACGTGTGCTGTGAAAGATAGGAAATAATGAATTTTCAAGACAATATCAATAAAGCAAAAACCCTCATTCAAGAGGATGAGGATTATATTATCTTTTATGATGGAAAACCCATTCGAACTCATTTAAGAGAAAATTTAAACGTAGAAATGGATAATAATTTTGATGCGACTGATTATCGCACGAATACGAGTAACGCGTATATTGAAGAAATTCAAGAGCATGCTCCTTTTTCTCCAACATTGCGGATTCGTGCCAATACTTCTTTGAAAGTTATTCATCTTAATGAAAATGAAAAATATATTGATTATCATATTATTATTGATCGATGTGTGGAATGCCGCATTACGAATATATATTACAAAGTCACCGGGAAAACTAAAATTAAAATGGATGTGGTGGTTGGCGAGGATGCCAAAGTAATTTTTAAAAACATCACCAATGCGTATGATGACTTAGAGATGAATATCACGGGATTTTGTTTGCGAAATTCTGATTTTAAATTGGATGATTTGTCGATGAGTGACCAAAAGGTTCGTTATCAAAACAATATCTATCTAGTTGATGAGGGTAGTTGTTGTTCAATGAATAATACGGTGTTAAATACCACGGGAAAAGAACAAAGTTATAATTATGAAATTTATCATGATGCTCCTTTTACGACATCACTGATGAAATCATATGGAATTAGTAAAAATAATTCAAAATTAATTTTTAATTGTCGTGGTAAAATCGCAAAAGGGGCTAAAAATGCCGATATGCGTCAAAAAACCAAGGGATTGATTATGGATCTTTATTCTTATATATCGGCCAATCCCATTCTTGAAATTGATGAAAATGATGTCATTGCCAATCATGGAGCTGCGATTGGATCTTTGGATGAAACAGAATTATATTATTTAATGAGTCGTGGATTAACCTTAGCTGAGAGCGAACGATTGGTGATTAACACCTATGTGGCTCCTTATTATCAAGATATACATGATGAAAAACTCTTAACGTATATATTACAAGAAATTGAAACACAACTTCAATCATAAAAGGAGGGATTGTGTTGAAAGAAAATCAATATAAACACTTATTTCCACTCTTAAACAATCATCCTGAGTTGGTATATTTAGATAGTGCGGCGACTTCTTTAAAACCGCAGGTTGTCTTAGATAAAATGAATGAATATTATTCTCATTATGGAGTTAATATTCATCGAGGAGTGTATACTTTAAGTTATCAAGCTACTCAAGCTTTTGAACAAGCTCGAGAAAATATTGCCTCTTTTATTCATGCATCCTCACAAGAAATAATTTTTACGGGAAATGCAACTGAATCACTTAATATGGTAGCGATGATGTTGAAAGATAGATTGAATGCAGATGATGTGGTGTTGACCACTCAATTAGAACATCACTCTTCATTATTACCGTGGCAACATTTGATGCAAGAACGAGGAATTCATCTAGATTATGTGCCGCTGACAACAGAAGGGCGAATCACCGTCGAAGGGGTTAAACAAGCCATCACTTCTAAAACTAAAATATTGGCTATTACCTATGTATCTAATGTCATGGGTTATATTAGTCCTCTTCAAGAGATTATTCAACTTGCGCATGAACATCATATTTTGGTTGTGGTCGATGCTGCTCAAGCCATTGCTCATATTCCAGTGGATGTTCGGTCCTTGGATTGTGATTTTTTAGCATTTTCAGGACACAAAATGTTTGGACCCACCGGTGTGGGGGTTTTATATGGAAAAGAAGCCATCTTAAAGACACTCTCACCCGTTGAATATGGGGGAGATATGAATGATGATGTCGACTTGTATTCAGTAGAAACCAAAGTCATTCCTTATCGGTTTGAAGCGGGAACACCGATGATTGCTGAAGTATTGGGATTAAGTCAGGCTGTTGATTTTATTCGGTCGATTACCTATCCGGTGATGATGGCGCATGAACAGGAATTACTTACTTATTTACATGAACAAATCAAATCGATTCCGCATTTGACGATTTATAATCCGATGGCGGATATCGGAATGATCAGTTTTAATTTCAACGGGATTCATCCTCATGATGCGGCGACTTTGTTTGATACTCAGCACATTGCTATTAGAGCTGGCTATCATTGTAGTCAATTAGTTGCCCGATTCTTTCACTGCTATGGATCGCTTCGTGCCTCTCTTCATATTTATAATACCAAAGAAGACATCGATTGCTTTATTGCGGCCGTTAAAGAAACGCTTGTGTATTTTGAATCCTATTTGGAGGAATAATATGAATTTAGATCAATTATATCGTAGTCTAATTATGGATCACGCCAAAAACCCTCATCATAAAGGATTGAAAGGATATCCTTCATGCCATTTACGCAATCCTTCTTGTGGAGATGATATTACCATTGAAGCTCGTATTGAAGGCCAGCATGTTTGTGAAGTCAATCACGATGGTCATGGATGTTCTATTTGTTGTGCATCGGCGTCGGTGTTGTGTGAATTGACCAGTGACAAATCCATTCAAGAGGTCCATCAAATTATTAATGAATATTATAAAATGATTCGAGGAGAAACTTCCTTTCAAGAAGAACTATTAGAAGATGCTCTTGCTTTTCATGGGGTTTCTCAATTTCCTGCTCGCACAAAATGTGCAACGATTTCATGGAAAGCACTCGAAGAATTGTTAGGAGAGTCGCATGAACAATAAAGTCGATGATATTTTAGGTGAATATAAATATGGATTTAAAACCGATGCAAAAGATGTGATGAATTCTGGCAAAGGACTTAGTGAAGAGGTAGTTCGTGCTATTTCTCATTATAAAGGGGAGCCTGAATGGATGACGACTCAACGTGTTCAAGCGTATCATCATTTTATTCAAGCAAAAGATCCAACCTATGGACCTGATTTGAGTCATATCCGGTATGAGGATTATACCTACTATATTAAGTCTTCTGATAAAGTGGAAAACAGATGGGAAGATGTTCCTGAAAACATAAAAAATACTTTTGAACAGTTGGGAATTCCTGAAGCTGAAAGAAAATTCTTAGCTGGAGTCTCTACTCAGTTTGAATCTGAAGTGGTATATCACTCTACTATTCAAGAATTAGAAGATAAAGGGGTCATTTTTTGTGATACCGATACGGCGTTAAAATTATATCCAGAGTTGGTGAAGGAATATTTTGGAACAATAGTTCCTTTTTCTGATAATAAATTTTCAGCTCTTAATTCAGCAGTATGGAGCGGCGGAACTTTTATCTACATTCCCAAAGGGGTTGCTATTAAAAAGCCGCTTCAATCGTATTTTCGAATTAATTCTGAACAGATGGGACAATTTGAACGGACTTTGATTATTGTTGATGAGGGAGGAAGTGTCAATTATGTAGAAGGGTGTACTGCCCCAATTTACTCAAAAGACTCACTTCACGCGGCGGTTGTTGAAATTATTATTAAAGAAAATGGCTATTGCCGTTATTCAACCATTCAAAATTGGAGCAATAATATCATCAATTTAGTCACAAAACGAGCCTATGTTTTAAAAAACGGGATGATGGAATGGATTGATGGAAATATGGGATCGATGATGAATATGAAATACCCTGCTTGTATTTTAGCGGGGGAAGGGGCTAAAGGAAATACCGTGTCGATTGCGTTTGCATCTCGAGATCAATATCAAGATACCGGAGCGAAAATGATTCATTTGGCACCGAATACATCGTCGACTATTATTTCAAAATCGATTTGTCGAAGTGGTGGGATTGTCAATTATCGGGGAACCGTTCGCCATACTCCACAAGCACTTCATTCAAAAAGTCATGTTGAATGTGATACTATTATTTTAGATGACATGTCATCGAGTGATACGATTCCCTTTAATATTGTTGAAAACCAACAATCGCGGATTGAACATGAAGCCACGGTGTCTAAAGTGAGTGATGAACAATTATTTTATTTAATGAGTCGTGGTATTGGTGAAGAAGATGCGTTGCAAATGATTATTATGGGATTTATTGAACCCTTTGCGAAAGAACTTCCTATGGAATATGCCGTAGAATTAAATCAACTCATCAAACTCGAAATGAAAGGGTCTATCGGATAATACTTATTGACTCTAAAGAGCGTCTTCACAAAAGACGCTCTTTAGAGTTTTTTTATGAAATCAATGTAAACATGAATAATAAATATTCGAATTCAATTGATTAAAATTACGCTTTTATGTAGTATAATAATATAGAAATGGAGGATAAGTGATATGAAAACTAGTGGCATTTTATTGCATATTTCTTCGCTGCCTAATCCTTATGGGATTGGATCCATTGGTCAGTCTGCCTATGATTTTATTGATTTTTTAAAGAAATCAAATCAAAAAGTATGGCAAGTCTTGCCAATAGGACCGACTTCATATGGAGATTCTCCTTATCAAACCTTGTCCACCTTTGCTGGAAATCCTTATTTTATTGATCTTGAATTTTTATATCAAGATGGATTGTTATCGCTAAAAGATTTAAAAGACCATAAAGTCAAAGATCTAAAACAGGTTGACTATCATCGAATGTATCTTCAACGAATTGATTTATTACGACTAGCTTATGCTCAGTTTGATAAAACGCACAAACCATATCAAACCTTTATTGAAGAAGAAGCTACGTGGCTTAATGAATATGCTCTATATATGACTATTAAAGAAACCATGAATGGACGTGGTTGGTATGAATGGGATGAGGCTTTTCGAAGAAAAGATAAAAGTACGCTACGTAAATTTACTAATACGCATCGAAACGAGCTTGAATTTTGGTATTTTGTACAATATAAATTCTTTTTCCAATGGCGTCAACTTCATGAATATGCCAAAAAAAACAAAATCAAGATCATGGGCGATATTCCAATTTATGTAGCCTATGATTCAAGTGATGTATGGATGAATCCACAGTTTTATCAACTAGATGCCTCGCTTGTGCCGACGCAAGTCGCCGGAGTTCCACCAGATGCTTTTTCGGAGGATGGACAACGATGGGGAAACCCCTTGTATCAATATGAAGTGATGGAAAAGGATCATTTTAGTTGGTGGAGGCATCGCATGACTCACGCTCTCCAATTATTTGATGCTATTCGAATTGATCACTTTCGTGGATTTGAGGCTTACTATGCTATTGCCTATAAAGAGACTACGGCTAAACAGGGTTACTGGGTCAAGGGTCCTGGAATGAACTTATGGAGTCAAATATTAAAAGACCATGTAGATGCTCCTATTATTGCTGAAAACTTAGGGTTTCTCACTCCTGAAGTAGATGACCTATTAAAAAAATGTCAATTTCCTGGAATGAAAGTTTTACAATTTACATTATTGAGTCATCGTGCAGAAGATAATATTGATTCTTGGAATAAAAATTTAGTAATATATCCAGGAACTCATGATAATCCTCCTTTAAAATTATGGATTGTTTCACTTTCACGGGCAGACAAGCAAATGCTTTTTCAAAAATTGGGAGTGCTTACCACAGAGGAAGCGATTGATAAAATCATTGATTTAAGCTTTAATTCGAAGGCACAAATGGTCATTGTCACCATGCAAGACTATCTTCACTTAGGAGAGGGAAGTCGGATGAATACTCCGGGGACAACTGAGGGGAACTGGACATGGAGGTTACAAAAACGCTCCTTGACCGAGACACTCGTGGAGAAAATCGCAAAAAGAAGTCAATTGGCGAAACGATAAAAACGATATCTATTAGAGGATATCGTTTTTTATTGAAAAGGACCTCTTCTTTTTTGTTGAGATAAAAATGGATTTAGTGTATAATGAGAATAGAAATTGTCTGTAGGAGAGCGCATGAAACAATTTATTAATTCTTTTCTTTCCACCTATGCAACGGATGCTTATCGCTATTTGGGATCTCATTATGAGGATCCCAATATGCCCAACCGGGTTACTTTTCGAGTCTATGCGCCTTGTGCGACTGCTATTCATCTGGTGGGTGATTTTAATAATTGGAATCCGATGAACAATCCCATGGTGTTAAAAGAAGGCGGAATTTGGGAACTGTCGGTTGATCATATCCTTCCATACAGTAATTATAAATATGCAATAACGCATAATCACTATACGACTTTAAAACAAGACCCTTATGCTTATCATTATGAAACCAATGGAAAAACAAGTTCAAAGGTTTATCCATTGATGCCTTATTCCTATCAAGACCATGATCAACAGGCGTCTCTTGGTGGCCCTATGAACATTTATGAAGTTCATTTTTCATCATGGAAACGTCATGCGAACGGATCTTATTATAGTTATCGTAATTTAGCGGATGAACTCATTCCTTATGCCAAAGAAATGGGCTATACACATCTTGAAATCATGCCAATTATGGAGTATCCCTTTGATGGATCATGGGGATATCAAGTAACTGGCTATTTTGGTATCACTTCACGATATGGGACTCCAGATGATTTTCGTTATTTTGTACATCAAGCCCATGAAGTGGGCTTAGGGATCATTTTAGATTGGGTTCCGGCTCATTTTGCGAAAGACGAATTTGGATTAATTGAATTTGATGGAACTTTTTTATATGAAAATCCAGACCCATTGCGAATGGAACATGCAGGATGGGGAACGCGGATTTTTAATTTTGAGTCTCCCCCTGTGAAATCTTTTTTGATTTCAAGTGCTCTATTTTATTTTGAACAATATCACATTGATGGTCTTCGGGTGGATGCGGTTGCCTCAATGCTCTATCTCGACTATGATCGTGAACAATGGAAGCCCAATAAAGATGGAAATAATCTCAATTTAGAAGCAATTCAATTTTTTAAAGACTTAAATCGCGAAGTTCGCACTCGTTATCCTCATGGGATGATGATTGCTGAAGAGTCAACGGCTTTTCCGAAGATGACGCGACCAACAGAAGAGGGTGGACTTGGTTTTCATTACAAGTGGAATATGGGATGGATGAATGATACTCTCTCATATATGCAAGTTGATCCGTTGTTTCGAAGTCATCAACATGAAAAACTAACGTTTTCGATGATGTATGCGTTTCATGAACATTTTGTGTTACCATTATCACATGATGAAGTTGTTCATGGTAAAAAATCTTTGATTAATAAAATGCCTGGGACCTATCATGAACAGTTTGCGAATTTACGTGTACTCATGGGGTATATGATGACCCATCCTGGGAAAAAACTTACCTTTATGGGAAATGAATTTGCTCAATTTATTGAATGGAATGATAGTCAAGGATTGGATTGGCTTCTTCTTGCCTATCCTAAACATGAGTCTTTTCATCGATATATGAAAGATTTGAATCATTTGTATTTAAATAGCCGCCCTTTGTGGGATCAAGACGATGGCTGGGAAGGGTTTAGTTGGGTAGTATCAAAACCGAATGATAGTATCCTCGTCACTAAAAGAATCGCGCGTAATCATGACTCAATGCTTATTGTTATGAATTTTTCAGGGCAGGCTTATAAAAATTATCGATTTGGGTTAGAAAAAGGAACTTATGAGTTGGTTATCAATAGTGATGATCAATCCTATGGTGGACAGGGAACTTTGCTTTCTGCAGTTTGGTGTGAAGAGTTTCCTTGCGATGGAGTCCCGACCTCAGTTCGCCTTCATATTCCCGCCTTATCCATTCTCATATATTCGAAAAGAAAGGATTAGATTATGTTTAATAAGAAAGAAAGTGTCGCCATGTTATTAGCTGGTGGACAAGGTAGTCGTTTGTATGCTCTTACCAATAAAATAGCAAAACCTGCTGTCACCTTTGGTGCGAAGTATCGCATTATTGATTTTCCATTGTCCAATTGTATCAATTCAGCCATTGATACCGTGGGCGTTTTGACCCAATATGAACCATTGTTGTTGAATCGTTATATTGGCAATGGTCAACCATGGGATCTCGACCGAAACTTTGGGGGAGTTCACATTCTTCCGCCTTATCAAGGAAAAACCAAAGGTGAATGGTATAAAGGCACTGCCAATGCCATTTACCAAAATATTGATTTTATTAAACGGTTTAAACCTGAGTATGTTCTGATTTTGTCAGGAGACCATATTTATAAGATGGATTATAGTAAAATGCTTGCCCATCACAAAGATCATGGAGCTGATTTAACCATTGCCGTTTTACAAGTCTCTTGGGAAGAGGCAAGTCGTTTTGGAATTATGACCACGGATGAGGACCATCGCATCACGGCGTTTGATGAAAAACCCAAACAACCTACTAGTAACCTTGCTTCAATGGGAATTTATATCTTTAATACGGATGTCTTGTTTTCGTATTTAGAAGCTGATGAAAAAAATCCTACGTCTTCTAATGATTTTGGGAAAAACATTATTCCTACTATGTTAAAAGAAGGACGATATTTGAGTGCATACCCGTTTGCCGGATATTGGAAAGATGTTGGAACCATTGATAGTTTATGGGAAGCCAACATGGATTTACTAAGTAGTCATCCCAAGTTTGATATTTTTGATTTAGATTGGAAAATTTACTCTCGAAATGAAGCTCGTCCTCCTCAATATATTAAGGAAGGGGCGGTTACCATTAATTCACTTGTCACAGATGGATCTATTATTGAAGGAACGGTTATTAATTCGTTGCTTTCTAGTAATGTAAAAGTAGGAGTTGGATCGATTGTTCAGGATTCTATTATCTTTGCGGATACGGTGATTGGTGAAGGATGTCATATTAAACGGACCATTATTGATGAAAATGTTGTCATTCACGATCATGCGATGATTGGTGGGGACGGAAAAATAACCGTTATTGCATCGGATACGGTGATTGGTGAAGGCATACATATTGATAGTGGTGATATTGTTGAAAAGGATCGGAGGTAAGTATGGGCACTTTAGGATTAATATTTTCTAATATTCATAATCAAGAAAACTTTGATGTTACCAAAGAGCGGACTATTGCTTCAACTCCGATTGGGGGACGGTATCGATTAATTGATTTTGCCCTTTCTAGTATGGTAAATAATAACATTTCTCACATTGGAGTGGTGACTAAGAATAATTATCAATCGCTTATGGATCATGTTGGTTCTGGAAAAGATTGGGATTTGGCTAGGAAAAGAGGAGGATTAACCATTCTTCCTCCCTATGGAACCACATGTGATTTTTATAACACTCGTCTAGAAGCACTTAAAACTATTATTCGCTTTATTGATGTTTCTCCTGAAGAGTTTGTTGTATTGACGGATTGTTATCATGTGTGTAACATTGATTATCGACCAGTCTTTCAAAAACATTTTGATTCAGGGGCTGATATCACGTGTATGTATCATAATCACGTCATCAGGGATGATGATTATAAACCGATTAATGTCTTTACTATTAATGAAGACGATCGCATTATTGATATGAACTCCTATCAAACCTATCAAGGCATGGCCTCTCGATCCATTGATACGTGGATTATGAAAAAAGAATTGTTATCAAAATTGGTTCATGATGCCATTGATCGAGGCTTAAAGAGTTTTAATCACGATATTATTAAACAAAATCTTCAAAAATTGGTGATTGTTGGATATGCTTTTACGGGATATTTTGGATCCCTCAGTTCGATGAAATCATATTATGAACTCAATATGGAATTATTAAATCAAGATATACGAGATGAATTATTTAATCAACAAGGATATAGTATATATACTAAGGTCCGTGATTCTGCTCCGACTAAATACGGAATGAATGCGAGCATTAAAAATTCGCTTATTGCTGATGGATGTTTGATTGATGGAAACATTATGAATAGTGTTTTATTTCGGGGAACGATTGTAGAAGAAGGGGTCAGTGCTCAAAATACGATTTTGATGCAAAGTACGATGATTGAAGCAGGGTCGCAATTATCCTATGTCATTACTGATAAAAACGTTAGGATTCGTCGAGGAACCATTCTTCATGGAACAGCTGATCATCCAATCTATATTGAAAAAGGAGAAATAATATGAAACAAATTTTATTTGTCGCTTCAGAAGTCCATCCGTTTGCTCAAACAGGAGGGCTGGCAGAGGTTATTGGCTCTCTTCCTCAAGCCATTCAAGCGATGTCTTCGGATTATCATGTAGCCGTGGTCATGCCATTGTATCGATTGGTCCAAAAACAATATCACGATCGTTTAAAATTAATTGCTTCTACGGATGTTGCATTGGGTTGGCGAAATTTATATTGTGGATTTTTTAAAATTGAAGATGCTGGAGTGGATTATTACTTTATTGATAATCAATATTATTTTGATCGGGATGAATTATATGGTCATTATGATGATGGGGAACGGTTTGCTTTCTTTTCTAAAGCCGTCTTTAGTTTAATAGAGACGCTTCATATTGTTCCAGATATTATTCATTGTCACGACTGGCATAGTGCGATGGTAAGTGTATATTTAGATATTTTATATAAAAAAAATGGAAAACTACTCGATACTAAATCCGTGTTTACTATTCATAACATTCAATATCAAGGAATATTCTCTTGTGATATATTAGAAGATGTTTTAGGAATTCCTTCTCAATATCTTCCTATTATGGAGTATAATGGATTAGTTAACTATATGAAGGGTGCCATTGTTACTAGTGATTTGGTAACAACGGTGTCACCACGGTATGCAAAAGAAATTAAAACTTCCCAATATGCTTGTGGATTGGAATACATTACTCGCTTGCATCCTGAAAAATTGGAAGGAATCTTAAATGGGATTAATACTCGTTTTTATAATCCCGAAGAAGATTTGAGTCTTCCGTTTACGTATTCATCAATCGATTTTACTGGAAAAGCAAAAAACAAACAAGATTTACAAACAACCTTGGGATTAACGGTTGATCCATCTGTTCCCGTTCTTGCTATTATTTCGCGATTGGTGACACAAAAGGGATTAAATTTAGTCGTAGATGTTTTTCATGAAATAATGAAACTTCCCATACAAATTGTCCTATTAGGGAAGGGTGATGATTATTATCAAGAAAAATTTGTAGAGTTAGCCAAAGCCTATCCAGGGCGGGTTGCGACGATTATTGCATTTGATATTAATTTGTCTAAACGAATTTATGCTGGAAGTGATTTATTCCTTATGCCATCAAAAATGGAGCCATGTGGGTTAAGTCAAATGATTGCTTGTCGTTATGGAACGATTCCGATTGTTCGCGCTACGGGAGGACTTTTTGATTCTATCAAAGATTATCATGAAAAAAATGGAAATGGATTTGTTTTTAAAGATTTTGAGGCTAATCAAATGTTTGACAAAATTAAAGAAGCAGTCACACTGTATTCAAACTATCCTGCTTTTCAAAAACTTGCAAAACGGATCATGACAATTGATTTTTCATGGAATGCGTCTGCAACTCTCTATATAGAAAAATATAATCGATTACTTAAATAATAAAGGAGACTAACTATGAATGATTACATCAGGGAACTCGTCGAAGAAAATCTAACAAAAAGCTTCGGCGTTCAATTATCAGAAGCCAATTTAGAGCAAATTTATAAATCATGTGCGACCGCTGTCAATGATATTTTACGTCAAAAACGTAAAAATTTTAATGGACAAGTCAAACAATTCAAAGGACGACGTATCTATTATTTATCAATAGAATTTTTAATGGGGAGATCTTTTAAAAATAATATTTATAATTTAAACCTTGTTAAAGAATTTTCAACCGTTGTGGAATCACTGGGTTATTCTTTGGAAGATTTATATGAATATGAACCCGATGCCGGACTTGGAAATGGAGGGCTTGGACGATTAGGCGCATGTTATATGGATGCCCTCGCCTCAGGTGACTATCCAGCCATGGGCTATTCTTTGCGATATGAATATGGTCTTTTTAAACAAAAGATTATCAATAATTGGCAAACTGAACTTCCTGATGTTTGGTTACCAGGTGGAGAAGTTTGGTTAACGGTTCGGTCCGATAAAAATTATATTGTTTCGTTTGGAGGTCATATTGAAACCCAAAAAGTGGGTGAAAAGACCGTCTATCTTTATCGAGATGCTCAAACCATTGAAGCGGTTCCTTATGATATGATGGTCTCAGGAGCAGATAGCGAGGCTATTTCTGTTTTGAGATTATGGAGAAGTAAAAATATTCATCGATTTGATTTAAATTCTTTCTCACAAGGAGATTATTTAAAAGCGATGCATGACTCGAATGAAGCGGAACTGATTACTAAAGTTTTATATCCATCTGACGACCATCCGGGAGGAAAAGAACTTCGCCTCAAACAACAATATTTTTTAGTGAGTGCTTCAGTTCAAAATATCATTGCCGATCATATTCGCTATTATGGAGATATTCATTTGTTTCCAAAATATGTTGCGATTCATATTAATGATACGCATCCTGCCCTTTGTATTCCGGAATTAATGCGAATCTTTATGGATGAATACCAAATTCCATTTGAAAAAGCCTGGGAATATGTCTTGAAAAGTGTATCATATACTAATCACACGGTTATGGCCGAAGCCCTTGAACAATGGAATGAAGGACTTGTGAAACAATTGCTTCCACGAATTTATATGATTTTACAACAAATCAATGATCATTTTCTATCAGAAGCCAAGTGTCTTGGTGGAACGAACGAATCATGTGAGCAATTATCCATCTTTTCATCTGGGCAAATCCGTATGGCTAATTTATGTGTCATTGGGTCACACATGGTTAATGGAGTGTCAAAACTTCATAGCGATATTATTAAAAAAAGTATCTTCAAAGGATTTTATCAATTAACTCCCCAGAAATTTACAAACGTAACCAATGGGATTGCATATCGTCGTTGGCTTTATCAATCAAATCCATTACTATCTCAATTCATTGAAGAAAAAATCGGACATGGTGCTTATAAAGATGCATCTCATTTAAAAGAGTTGTTAGCGTTTGTTGATGATGAAGATAGTCTTAAGAAGATTGAAGAAATTAAATTTAGAAACAAAGTTCAATTTTCTAAATATTACTATGCAAAAACAGGAATCGTTATTAATCCTAAAACTCGATTTGATGTTCAAATCAAGCGAGTTCATGAATATAAACGGCAATTACTCAATGCGTTACGAATTGTGGCGTTGTATCTTCAACTTGAAGAAAATCCACAACTATCGGTGACTCCACAAACGTTTATTTTTGGAGGAAAAGCAGCTTCAGGATATTATCAAGCCAAAGAAGTTATTGAACTTCTCAATGCGATATCTTATGATATTTCGAAGCGCCTTGATATTAAAGAAAAGCTGAATGTTGTGTTTGTTGAAGACTACAATGTGTCAATTGCTGAACGGCTGATTCCTGCTTCCGAAGTCAGTGAACAAATTTCCTTGGCTGGTAAAGAAGCTAGTGGAACGTCAAATATGAAATTCATGATGAATGGGGCATTAACATTTGGAACCTTAGATGGTGCAAATGTGGAGATTAGTGAACTGGTGGGTGAAGACAATATCTTCTTACTGGGAATGAAGGCGGATGAAGTCGAGACTTTATGGACAAAAGGGTATCGCTCTATGGATTATTACGAGCAAAATCCCTTATTACAAAAAGTTATTGATCGGTTGAATCATGGATTTTCAGGTAAAACATTTTCTAATATATCAAATTACCTATTAAATAAATATCCTGTTGCTGATCCGTTTATGTGTATCGCTGACTTTGCTTCCTTTATGAAAGCATATGAGGCGATGGATAAAGCGTATCAAAACAAACTCAATTGGAACAAAATGGCTCTCGTAAACATTGCATCTTCTGGAAATTTCTCTGCTGATCGTAGTATTAAAGAATATGCGAAAAAGATATGGCACTTAAAAGCCATTAAATGCAATGAAACCCATTCAGTTTAATCCTTCGTTTTCATTTCATAAGAGCCCTTTAGGGGCTCTTAATATGAAGGAGGAAGCGACTCTTAGACTCATTATTTCTAAAGAATATCACTTTGATTGGATGAATCTTTTAGTTACAAATGATCAACGCGATATTCTTTATCGACTTCCCATGGAGCCATGTGAAGAACAAGTGAATCAACTGATTTATGTAGGACGGCTATCTCTTTCTCAGGAGGGCCATTATTGGTATTATTATGAAGTCCATGATGTTTATGGAACCCATTATTTAATACCAGACGGCGGATTTGATGCCATTCTTTCTGATGCTCTATCTAGTTACTGGTTTTTAGGGGTTTATGATGGAGCGTCTATACCTCCAAAGTGGCCTCTTGGAAAAATAATGTATCAAATTATGGTGGATCGTTTTCATAAAGGCCGGGATATTCCTTGTAAGGTAGGCTCAATCGTGCATGATGATTGGAATGGGACTCCTTTAGCAGATATAAACATTGGTCGTGATTTTTTTGGAGGAAATTTGGATGGAATTATTAAAAAGCTGGATTATTTACAATCATTGTCGGTTGGAATCCTTTATTTAAATCCAATTTTTGAAGCGGCAAGTAATCACAAATATGATACAGGAGATTTTTTAAAAATTGATTCGATGTTTGGGACGGAAAATGATGTTCATCGGTTAATAGAAGAAGCCAGTGTACGGGGAATTTCCATTATTTGGGATGGTGTCTTTAATCATACAGGTGATGATTCTCTCTATTTTAATCGCTATCATCATTATCCAACTATAGGTGCTTATGAATCGGTAGATTCTTTGTATTACTCATGGTATTATTTTAGTGATTATCCAACGGTGTATGAATCGTGGTGGGGATTTCAAAATCTGCCTCGAGTTCGCCAAGATCATCCATCTTATTTAAAATTTATTACAGGGCCTAAAGGGGTTTTATCCCAATGGACTACCTTTGGTTTTCGTGGAATTCGTCTAGATGTGGTTGATGAATTACAAACACCATTCGTTGAGCACATTCAAAATACGTTAAAATCCATAGATTCTGAACAATTTATTATTGGTGAAGTGTGGGAAGAAGCCTCTACTAAATGTGCTTATGGTGCAAGGCGGTCTTATTTTAATGGACATGAACTAGATTCTGTTATGAATTATCCTTTAAGGGATGCTATTTTAAACTTATTAGAAACCAGTGATGGAACGCAGCTAAGAAATACCATGCGATTACTTATTAGTCAATATCCCAAACGGGTTCTTGATCGCTTGATGAATATTCTTGGAACCCACGATACAGAAAGACTCTATACGATGGTATCCTTGATGAATAAAGACGAGGCGTTACCCCTTTTAAAAATTGCTACGTTATTACAATACACTCTTCCAGGAATTCCTTGTATGTACTATGGAGATGAAATTGGTCTTGAAGGGATGAAGGATCCTTTTTGTAGAGGAACTTTTAGGTGGGAGCGAGTGGGTAACCAAATTAATCAGTGGTATAAAGATTTGGGAAAATTGCGAAATAATCCTATATTTCAAGAAGGCATTTATCGAGAAAAATTCTTTTATAATGGAAAAATTGGTTTTTCGAGGACTTGGATGAACGAAACCATTCTCGTTCTTATTAATATGAGTGAGGATGCATTAGCTTATTCGATGCCTAGAGATCGAGGAACTCTGATAGAATGGTTTACAAAAGAAAAGATCGGTGAGGAATTGGTTTTAGGACAGTATGAATTTGCTGTGATAAAATATAATAATCAATAACTTTATAAAAAGTTTATGCTTATCAAAAATAAAGCACATAGTTTTATGGTTTATCACATCAGTGGATGTGATGTATCATAAAATTTTTGCTTTTAAAGCCATAGCCATGAAAAGAGACGGATGATTATTATCTATTGAGGATTCATTGACATCAAACAACATCTACATGGGTTCACAATTGTTAGAAATAAGTATTAACTCTTTTCTTTTCATCATTTTTTCAGTATAATGTATTATGAGGAATGAATATGGAAGAGACCAATGCCCCTATCTTAAATAAGCATCAAGAGATTATCCTCGCTGCGAATGAGTTTTCATTTCAAGATTATTTACTAAATTTTGAAATTGGACGTTATTCAAAAGTGGGTATTTTTGCACGCCAAGATACCACCATCCATGAGTTTTTATTAACTCTGAGTGGGATTATTCGCTCCAAGGGCTTATTTTATCAAGGAGTCAGTTGTTATGATGCCCCGAAGTATTTTGCAAATCGTATTTATGCTGATACTTCTCTTTCCTATTTTTCTACTTTGTCTACTAAAACCATTGCTCTAAAAATTTATCAAGAATTTCATAAGGAAGTTGATGAAGAGCGATTGAATCGTCTCGTT
>JBAYFA010000005.1:0-19245 GCA_041667425.1 Bacilli bacterium | reverse complement strand
GCGTCTAAAAAAATATCTCCAATACAAGTAAATCCTATTTTTTCATAAAAAGGAATCGCTGTTAGTTGTGCATCTAATATGATTCGATCGACTTTCTCTTGTCGCCCGTATCGAATAATTTCTTCCATTAACGCTTTTGCATGCCCTTGACCTCGATAAGAGAGAAGGGTGCAAACTCGTCCTGCCTTGACTTCGTGATCAAGTCGCTTTGCTCTTGCCGTGGCAACGGAAGTCGTCCCATCATAAGATAAGTAGACTAGATACTCATCGTCAAGTAAATCAAATTCTTCTTCATAACTAACCGATTGTTCTTCAATAAAGACCATTTTTCGTATGCGATAGCAAGCGATTAATTCCTCTTTTGTTTTGACTAGTTTAATCATTAGTGGCCTCCTAGGTAAATAAGAACCAAAATTCCTATTGTTAAACAATAAACGCCAAAATATTTTAAATTATCTTTTTTTACTAAGTGGAAAAATAATTTAAGAGCAAAATATGTTCCTAAAATACTCATAAAAAAGGCCCCAATATAACCAGTCCAATACGTCGTTGTCATATTCATATCAATCATTCCAAGAATCATAGAAGCCAGACTAATGGGTAAATACATCATGAATGAAAAGCGAAGTGCTTTGGTAAGGTCTACCTTATTGGCAACGGCAATTGATGTAGTGGCTCCTGAACGACTAATGCCTGGAAGAAGCCCAATGACTTGAGCAAGACCCATAAACACACTATCAAGTAAAGTGACGTCGTCTTTATCAGCTCGTTTGGAAAAATAACTAATAAAGAGTAAGAGAAGACCTGTGATAATTTCACAAATAGCAACCGTTAGGAGTGTCGATAGGTGTGCATCAATGGTTGGTTTTAAGAAAAAGCCCATAATGGCAGCGGGAATGGTTGCAACTACAACAAACATTGCATATTGGAAATCCTTTTTTCGCGTTAAATCATGTTTGAATAGATAGAGGCAAAACCCCGTGATGATATCTTTTAAAAACAATCGATAAAAGAAAACAATGGCAAGAAAGGATCCAAAGTTGACCCAAATATTAAAATTGATTTCGTCAGGGATTGATAATCCAAAAATGTTACGAAATATAATAACATGACCACTAGAAGATATGGGTAAGGGCTCGGTTACTCCTTGAATGAGTCCTAAAAGAATGTATTTAATCCATTCTGTAAAACTTCTTGTTAGCATAGTCGTCACCTCTTGTAATAGTATATCATAAAATAAATCGTTATTCCATCTCTTGTTTTTAAAATCATGAATTTTTGAATGAATGCTAATGAATTATTAAGTTATTTGTGCTATAATAGAAGAATGAAAGGACTGATCACGATGTTATTAACACAAGCTTTTACAAATTTAATGTTATGGTTACTCATTGTACCTCTGGTATTGATTTTCGGCTTAATTATTGTTGCCCTTGTTATTCGTATAATAAAACAAACCAAATACTATGGCCCCAATAGGGCCCCTAATAAAGATCCTGAACAAGTCGCAGAATTCATGGATGCTTTTGGTGGAAAAGACAATATTATATTATGCACAAAAGAAATGAGTCGTCTTCATGTAACTCTCAAAGATGTTGGGTTAATGAAAGCAAGCAAATTACAAGAATTAGGAGCCACGGGTGTTCTTATCGTTGGTGATGTTGTTAAAGCTTCCTTTAACGATCGCATTGATTATGTATATGCGCTATTTGAAGAGGTCCATTCTCATGAATGATATCGCACTAGAGACTTTGAAAGTATTGGCGGTAGAAGCCATTGATGAGGCTCAATCGGGTCATCCAGGGATTGCTTTAGGAGCTGCTAGTATTGTTTATACATTGTATACTCGTCATCTCGTTGCGACTCCTATGCGATCACATTGGATAAATCGCGATCGGTTTGTATTATCTGCAGGACATGGATCTGCTCTTTTATATGCTAACTTGCATTTGGCTGGATATAAAATATCTATAGATGATTTAAAATCATTTCGTCAATTAGGAAGTGTGACTCCAGGTCATCCTGAAGTAGACGTAACAGATGGTGTAGATGCGTCCAGTGGCCCATTGGGTCAAGGAATTGCGCAAAGTGTGGGTCTTGCGATGGCAGAGGCCCATCTTCATGCTAAGTTTCCATGTCAAATCAACCACTATACTTATTGTTTATGTGGAGATGGTGATTTGCAAGAAGGAGTTGCTAATGAAGCAATGAGCCTTGCTGGTCATCTACAGCTTAATAAACTCATTATCTTATATGATTCAAATGACATCCAACTTGATGGTCCAATTGCTAATGCTTATAGTGATGACATTGAACAAAAAGCTCTTGCAATCCATTGGGCTTACGAGAAGGTGGAAGATGGAACCAATGTGGATGCGATTAGTGAAGCCATTAATCGGGCTAAAAATCATAATCGTCCCACTTTTATTGAAATTAAAACAATAATTGGGTTAGGAGCTTCTAATCAAGGTACATCTTCAGTACATGGATCTCCATTGAAACACGAAGAGGTTCTTGAGATGAGGTCGTCATTGGGTTCTGTTCGGTTTAATGCTTCTAAAGAAGCAAAAGACGCTTATCTACTTCAAAAAAAGATATCTGATCAACAATATAACCAATGGGCAAGTCAGATTACTTCAGAATTTGTTGAATTTTTAGGACAAATTCCAACCGTTGATTTGGTGATTCCACCCTTTGATATGGGAAGCAAAATGGCTACTCGTGTATCAAGTGGGAAGGTGTTACAAGCTTTATCAAAGCGATATACCAATCTCATTGGCGGGTCGGCTGATTTATCAGCATCGACTCACATTGCTGGAGCAGATGGAATTTTTAGTCCAGACAATCGGCTTGGACGAAATATTAAATTTGGAGTTCGTGAACATGCCATGGCAGCGATTGCCAACGGTATTGCTTTGCATGGAGGACTTGTTCCCTTTGTGAGTGGATTCTTTGTTTTTAGTGATTATATGAAACCAGCAATTCGCTTATCCGCGTTGATGAAGTTGCCCGTTTTATATATCTTTACTCATGATTCGATTGCTGTCGGAGAAGATGGCCCAACCCATCAACCCATTGAACAACTAACGATGCTACGTAGCATTCCGGGGTTAGATGTAATCCGTCCTGCGGATGCCAATGAAGTCCGTGCTAGTTATGCATTTGCTCTAGCCTCACACGCTCCTGTTGTTATCGTTTTGACTCGTCAAGAGTTGACAACCTTTATTCCAATTGAAGACATTGATTTGAATAAGGGAGCTTATATCCTCACCCATGATGAGGAAGATATTGAAGGAATACTTATTGCTAGTGGATCAGAAGTGGCCTTAGCGGTTGCCGCTAGTGATGTTCTTTTATCAATGGGGCACACAGTTCGTGTGGTCAGTCTACCAAGTAGTACTCTTTTTTCAAAACAATCAACCGCCTATCAAGAAAAAATTCTTCCGTTGCATATTAAAAAACGGTTGGCTATTGAAATGAGTGATGGAGCTCATCTATGGCGATATGTGGGATTAGATGGTGATGTTGTGGGATTATCTACTTTTGGGAAAAGCGCCAAAGGTAATATTTTGACTGCAGAGATGGGGTTTACCGTTGAAGCTCTTGTTAAAAGGTATCTTCTTCTTAGATAACTAGAAAACTTCGTTTACTCATTTATAATGAATAAACGAAGTTTTTTACATCTTTATTAAGTTGAGTATCTATTGGAAAAAAATGACAAATATGGTATAATAAATTAATAAATAGGAGGAAACAATCATGGATTTTTTAAAAATAGTCGAACCTTATCAAAATGCATTATTACACGACTTGCAACAACTATGTCGTATTGATACCACTCTTATTGAACAACCCGATAATCTGGAAGCTCCTTTTGGACAAGGATTAAGGGATGCACTGGACTATATTCTTCGATTAGGGAAGGCGATGGGGTTTAAAACCAAAAAAATTGATCAAGTCGCTGGATATATTGAATATGGTGAAGGCCAAGAAATAGTGGGTGTTCTTGCTCATTTAGATGTTGTGCCAGCGGGAGATGGATGGCGAGTTCCTCCTTTTAGTGCGACGATTGAGGGCGATCGATTGTATGCTCGTGGGGCGATGGACGATAAAGGACCTCTTATGGCGTCTTTGTATGCTTTGAAATTATTAAAAGATAATGCTATTCCGGTGTCTAAACGGATTCGGATTATCATCGGAACGGATGAGGAAACATCTTGGCGAGGAATTGCAAAATATATGGAAAAGTGTGAAATTCCTAGCGTGGGTTTTTCACCTGATGCGGAGTTTCCTATTATTTATGGAGAAAAAGGTATTCTTTCAATTGACTTGTTCAGTGATTATAAAGATGAAACGTTGGTATCACTTATTTCAGGAGATCGTTACAACGTCGTTCCAGAAACGGCTACAGCGGTTTTGTTAGGTAATCATGAAGAACAATTTCTTTCTTTTTCTAAAGCAAATCTTTATCATGGAAAAGCTGAGGTAAAAGGAAAAGAGACTCTTCTTAAAATGTTTGGGAAAAGTGCACATGCCATGGAACCTGATGCGGGTGTTAATGCGTTGTTACATATGATGCAATTTTTAGCGTTGAAAACTAAAAATCCGCTCGTAAATTTTGTTGCTTCTTCATTAAAAGATTCTCGTTTTCGTTCAATGAATCTTGCTTTTTCAGATCCAGAAATGAAAGATCTCACTGTCAATGTTGCATTAGCTGCAATTAATCAGCAAGGTGGCCGAGTTGGACTAAATCTTCGATATCCGATTCATTGGGATAAAGAAGCATTTATTAAACGACTTCAAGAAAAAGCGGGAAGCGTTAAAGTTAAAGTGATTAAAGATAGTGTTCCTCATTATGTAGCCAAAGATAGTATTTTTGTTAAAACATTACATGAGGCATATATTAAATATACAGGTGACAGAACCAGTCCACTTATGACTATTGGTGGAGGTACTTATGCTCGTGCATTCAAAAACTGTGTTGCTTTTGGAATGCTTATGCCAGGTCGTGAAGAGGTGGTTCATCAAGTGAATGAATACTTAATTATTTCTGATCTCATGAAAGCAACAGCCATTTATGCGGAAGCAATGAGTGCTCTTGCGGTGATGCCTCTTAAAGCGAGGATGTAAGATGCGATTACGATATGTAAAAAACGCTATGGAAACGATTCTTGCTCATCCTGATTTGGTAATAGTCAGTCCCGAGGAGCATCGTGGAATTTGGCGAAAATTACATCCGATGGGTGAGGTATTACACTTAGAAATTGGAATGGGTAAAGGGCAATTCTTGATTGAAATGGCCAAACGCTACCCCCATATATTATTTTTGGGGTTAGAAAAAGAAGCCAGTGTCTTAAAAAAAGCCATTGATAAAGTCGATGTGAAGCCTAATAATTTATGGTTTATCTTAGGAGATGCTAGTGATTTGTGTTTGATGTTTGATTCGGATGAAGTGGATACCTTGTATTTAAATTTTAGTGATCCATGGCCTAAAAAGCGTCATAGCAAACGGCGACTCACCGATGGGGGTCAACTAGTTCAATATCAAGATATACTAGTTTCAAACGGATCGATTTACTTTAAAACGGATAATCGTCATTTATTTGAATTTTCAATACAAATGTTTACTATAAATCATTGGCGAATTGAAGAGTTATCGTTAAATCTTCATGAAGATCAAGACAATATTGTGACTACGGAATATGAAGATCGATTTACTGAAAAAGGAAATATTATTTATTATGTGAGGGTAAAAAAATGGAAAGAATGAAATTATATGAAACACTAGTCAACCTTCCTGGCATTGCGGGCAATGAAGGAATGGTTCGCTCATTTGTGAAAAAAGAATTAGAAAAACACACCAGCGATATTATTCAAGACAACTTGGGGTCTATTTTTGGAGTTGATCGAGGACAAGGACCAACCATTATGATTGCCGGGCATATGGATGAAGTGGGATTAATGGTTGTGGGTATTAATGAAGATGGCTTTATTAAAATGCTTCCTATTGGAGGGATTCAAGCCGAAGTTTATTACTCTCAAAATATGGAAGTCATTGTGTCTTCTACTAAACGTATTAAAGGATTGATTGGAGCTATTCCTCCTCATATTAATCGGGGACATGATGATGAGGTAAAAAAACTAAATTTTGATGACTTGTTATTAGATATAGGAGCTTCCTCTAAACAAGAAGCCCTTGATTGGGGAATTGCTATTGGTCAACAAATTGTTAGTCAAAATAATTATTATGTCATGGAAGATGGCCAAAAGATTGTTTCTAAGGCATGGGATAACCGCTTTGGAGTTGGAATGGCTTTAGAGGTATTTGCGGAAGCATCTAAAATTGCTCATCCAAATACCTTGATTTGTGGAGCCACCGTCCAAGAAGAAGTAGGACTTCGTGGAGCGACTACAGCATCTAATTTGGTTAAACCGGATTTGTTTATTGCTGTAGATGTATCTCCTGTCGGAGATTTTCTTCCCAAAGATCATCCTCGTGCATTTGGAAAATTAGGAGAAGGATTTTTAATTCGCTTCTATGATCCACGATGTGTTATGCATCAAGGCATTCGGGGATACTTTGAAAAATTAGCCAAACAAAATAATATAAAATACCAATATTTTTTATCAATGGGAGGAACTGATGCGGCGGCGGCCCAATATTCGGGAGCGATTGCAACCACTGTGGGGTTGCCTGGTCGATATATTCATACCAATGCGGCTATTATTGATGTGCGAGACGTAGAAGAAGTTAAAAAGATGCTTCTTGCCTTGATTGTCAATTTTGATGAGCAAGCTCTTCAAGAAGTGAAGGACCATGTCTAAGCTATTTGTAGGAACACAAAATAAGATTAAGCTTGAGGCTGTTCAACAAGTAGCATCTGGTTATGAGGTCATTGGAATAGCGGTCGATAGCGGGGTGTCTTGCCAACCCTTTAGTGATGAAGAAACTATTGAAGGAGCAACCAATCGTGCTCTTCAATTGCCTGCTGGTGGGTTAAAAATGGGTCTTGAAGCGGGTGTTCAACCCGTGGGCAAAGAACTCTTTTTAATTAATTGGGGCGTCTTAATTGATGAGGACGGTCACCGTTATATTGCGGGAGGAACCAGAATTCCCCTTCCCAAAGCTGTTCAAGTAGAACTTGAAAAGAAAGAAGAAGAGTTGGCAATTATTATTGATCGTCTCTATAATACCAATGATATCAAACATCGCGAAGGGGCCATTGGTTTATTAACCAATGGACTGGTCGCACGCATTGACATTTTTGACCATATTGTAAAATTATTAATAGGACAATATCAAGTAAAAAATGGAGGTTAATACGATGAAAGGATTACTTATTTTAGCGGATGGATTTGAAGATACTGAAGCCATTATGACAATGGATATTTTATGTCGAGCGGGATTTGATGTGAAAACGGCCGCTTTAACAAAAGATTTGCATGTGACTTCTACTCATGCTTTGCATGTGTTGGCTGATTGTTATTTAGAAGACGTTCAAGTGAAACAGTATCAATTTCTAGTGATTCCTGGTGGACGGGCGATTGAAGTTGTTTTAAGACATCAATCGTCAGTTGAAACTATAACTCGTGCCTTTTATAAAGAGCAAAAGCTTATTGGTGCAATTTGTGCTGGTCCGAGTTTGTTAATTCAATATGGATTGCTTCGTGATTTGGAATACACTTGTTTTCCAAGTTTTGAAAATTTGGTGAAAGCGCCTTTGTATCGCAATGTCGGGGTGGTCGTAACTCCCACAATTATTACGGGTAAAGCCATGGGATATACTCAAGACTTTGCTCTTGCGATGGTAGAAGCATTAGGGGGAAAACCTCTTAAAGATAAGGTTTATCAATCCATGTGCGGACAAAATTAATCATTTGTTATAAAATTAAAAAAATACTTGTGAAAAAGATTTTTATATGCTAGAATTATTTTATATGATTGCGTGGTGAAAAAAATGCGGAAGTCAAAAAAAAGCCAACCAGAAGTGTTAACTAAAGCGATGGATTTAACAGTTGAACGTTATACAACGCTAGATTTTAATGTGGGTCTTTCTTTAGAACAAGTCGAAAATCGACATCTTCAAAAATTATGTAATCAAACTCATGTTCAACGTGGAAAAACCATTGGTCGGATCATCTTTGACAACCTATTTACCTTCTTTAATATTTTATATGTCATTATTACGATTTTATTGTCGATTGCATCTAGTTTATCGAATATGACGTATTTACCAGTCATCATTCCCAACATTATCATTAGTATTGTTCAAGAAATTAAAGCAAAAAAGATGATTGATAAATTATCGTTGGTATCTGCTCCCAAAGCAACAGTTGTTCGGGCTGGAGAAACCACCGAGATCACCACGGATGAAGTGGTATTAGATGATATTCTAGTACTCAATTCAGGAGATCAAATTTACACGGATGCTATTATTATGTCTAATCATGTTGAAGTCAATGAATCTTTGATTACTGGAGAATCCGATTATGTTGGAAAAGGGCCGGGGGATTTCTTGTATTCTGGAAGTTATATCGTTAGTGGATCTTGTTTTGCTCGAGCAGAACATGTCGGATATGAAAACTACATTGAAAAATTAGCATCAGAAGCTCGAAAACATCAAAAACCAAAATCAGAGTTAATGAGAACATTAAACTATATTATTCGTATTATTGCTATTATTATTGTTCCATTAGGAGCATTGACGTTTTATCAAAAATTACAAAGTCTTGGTGGAATCTTCAATATGCCCAATTATGTAGAAGCAATTAAAACGGCGGCGGCGGTTGTTATTGGGATGATTCCATCGGGGTTATATTTATTAACGACTATTGCATTGGCCGTGGGAGTTCGAAAACTTGGGAAAAATCATACACTCGTTCAAGAATTATATTGTATTGAAATGCTTGCACGGGTTGATACGTTGTGTTTGGATAAAACGGGAACCATTACCGATGGAACGATGAAAGTGCTTGATTGTGTGGAAGTGAAAAACACCACTGATTACACGATTCGTGAAATCGTTGGATCCATGATGAATGCTTTTCCAGAAAGCAATCCAACCAGTGATGCCCTCGTGCGTTACTTTGATAAAAACAAAGTACTATCTGCGGTGGTGACGATTCCATTTTCATCAAAACGTAAATATAGTGCTGTGACCTTTGCTAATCCAATGAATAAAGAAGTCGTCGGAACGTTTTTATTGGGAGCTCCAGAATTCGTGCTAAATGATCAGTATGAAAAAGTAAAATCAAAGGTTGAGCGCTTTGCTGCTCAGGGGTGTCGTGTCTTAGTATTGGGATATGCAACAGGGTCCATTAGACAAGAGCAACCTCCTAAAATAGTTAGACCCTTGGCTTTAATTGTTATTCAAGATCATATTCGTGAACAAGCTTATGCGACCATTGAATACTTTAGAAACAATGGAGTCGATGTGAAGGTTATTAGTGGGGATAATCCCTTGACTGTTTCGGAAATTGCTGCTAGAGCAGGGGTTAGAAATGCGGAAAGATTCATTAGTCTAGAAGGATTAACTGATGAAGAAGTTACAGAAATTGCCTTTGATTATACAGTCTTTGGTCGAGTATCTCCTCTGCAAAAACGTGTTTTAGTTCGAGCTCTTAAAGCTCAAAAACGAATTGTTGCCATGACAGGAGACGGAGTCAATGACATTCTTGCTTTAAAAGAAGCGGATTGTTCAATTGCTATGGCATCTGGTTCGGAAGCTACTCGTTACGTATCCCATTTGGTATTAATGGATTCTAATTTTGCATCTATGCCTAAAGTGGTTTCTGAAGGACGACGGGTTATTAATAATATTCAAAGAACTTCCTCACTGTTTTTGGTGAAAACCATTTTTACGGTATTATTAACTATTATGTATTTAGTACTATCGCGGGTAACAACGTTAGGATTTGGTTTTCCTTTTCAATCTGCTCAATTATGGCTCATTGAATTTTTTGCAATTGGTTTTCCTGCGACTATCCTAGCTATTCAGCCTAATAATGAAAAAGTAAAAGGACGATTTATTGCTAACGTTATGAGAAGAACCCTTCCAGGTGCTTTAACGGTTGTTTTCTTCCATGCGGTTATGTATATCCTTCGTCTTAACAATATCTTTGATTGGACACAAGAAGTCTATTCATCCATTGCATTGATTCAAACCACTTGGATTTGCATTCTTGTATTGTTCCAAGTATCTAAACCATTTAACTGGTTAAAGGGACTTGTCTTTGGATTCATCTTAATTTGTTCTATTGTTGCTGTTGTTTTCCTTGGAGATATGCTGTTGTTTGGGCAACCATTCCTCAACATTGTTTCTCTTGATAAAACCAATTACTTGTTCTTATTCTTGTTGTTGGTATTAGCACCGCAAGTAATGGCGGCAATTTCTAAAGTATTAGGAAAAGTTCCAATTAGTGAATAAGCAAACACCCTCTTTGATGCGAAGAGGGTGTTTTTTTCTAATTTCTTTGTTTCTTTTTAAAATAAGGCTTGTATGTTTGTATAAAACGTGATAAAATTTTTCTATCAAATTGGGGGAAACTATGAAAAAACGATTGACATTAGAAGAAAAATTAGCAAAAAGGAAATTGCACCGACCACCTCATTTATTGTATTGGATATTGGGTTATATTTGGAAATTCGTATTTACGAAAAGATTACACGTTGAGTTTAAATACAATATTCGTGTAAAGGATTTTAAAGGCCCATATTTTATTATTAGTAATCACGCGTCTCGTGTAGACTATTTATATACGGGAGTGGCCTTTTTGCCTCATCGACTTAATTATGTTGCCGGATATAATGAATTTTTTCGTTCACATTTAGCTCTTATTTTTAAATTATTACAAGTAATACCCAAAAGGAATTTTACGAGCGATATTAACACCATTAAACAAATCAATCGCATTATAAGAAAAAAAGGGAAAATTATTATATTTCCAGAAGGTATGAGCTCTATATCGGGTTCTAATCAGCCCAGTGCTATTGGGACGGGAAAACTGTTAAAGCATTTTAAAATTCCTGTTTTGATGACTCACATATCGGGTGGATATTTGACGAATACCAAATATTGTTTGGATGAACGAGCTGGAAAAGTGTTTGTTGAAGTGTCATCTTTATTTACACCAGAAGATTTAGAACGGATGAGTGAAGAAGATATTCAATTAAAGATTGATCAAGTGATTCATCACGATGATTATGAATGGAACAAAACAGCTCGTGTTAGCTTTGATGGGCATGGGGAAATGGCTAAAAACCTTCATACTCTATTGTATTGGTGTCCACGATGTCAAACAGAACTTGCCATGGAAGGGAAAAGCAATACCATTACATGTACTCATTGTGGTAATGGAGCTTATCTTAACGAGTATTATGATTTGATTCCGAATGATTCAACATGTGTTATTCCTGAAACTCCTGTTAAATGGTTTGATTTAGAGCGAGAAAATGCTTACCGTACTATTAAGCAAGGTGATTTTTGTTTAGAAGAAAAAGTTCAATTGGGAACATTGTCTCCTTATAACACCTTAAAAGACTTAAAAACTGCAGAAATAGTCGGGGAAGGAATACTTCGTTTGGATAAAACAGGGTTGACTTATATGGGAACAAGGGATAATAAACCATTTACCTTTCATATGAATCCTGAAATTCTTCCAACTTTTGGGATGTGTACAGATACTAATTTTTTTACTACTTATTGTAATAATGAATACTTTGAATTTTATCCTGAACGTCCAGTCACAATTAAGTGGCTTCACTATGCTGAAGAACTTCATCGGATTGCAGGGGGCAAATGGAAGAACTTTCCAAACACTCCTTTTTACAGCAAATAATTTTGACTTTTAACCATTATTATGGTATAATACATCAAGTGTGAGGTTTCCTCACCCCTTGCTCTTGGAAAGAGCCAATAGACCAAAAGGAGGTGCCCGAATGAAACTATACAAAGGTATGTATATCATTCGCCCTGATTTAACTGAGGACCAATACAAAGTTGTTATTGAAGAAATCTCTAAAATCTTTACTGACAATGCCAGTACTGTTACAAAGTTAGATGTATGGGGCATGAAAGAATTAGCATACGAAATCAATGATTTCCGTAAAGGCTACTATGTTGTATTTTTAGTGAATGCAACCGTGGAAGCCATTGCTGAATATGACCGTCTTTCCAATATTAGAGAAGACATTATTAGACACATTATCGTGAAGGAATAGGAGGGATTATATGAATCGAGTAATTTTAGTGGGTCGTCTTACAAAAGATCCAGAACTTAAACGTACTAATTCAGATATTCCATATGTTCAATTCACAATGGCAGTAAACAGAACTTATCAAAATAAAAATGGTGAACGACAAGCTGATTTTATTAGTTGTGTTGCTTGGCGGCAAACAGCAGAATTAATAGCTCGGTATATTCGTAAAGGACATCAAATGGGTCTTGAAGGACAAATTCAAACTCGTCAATATGATGATCCCAATGGAATTACCCGCTATGTAACTGAAGTGATGTGTGAGACGATTCATTTCTTAGAACCAAAAAAACAAGAAACATCGCAAACTTACAATGATACTCCGTATGCTCCCCGTCCTCAGCAACAACCACAGCGATCTTATCAGCCAAATTCCTCACCAAAACAAGAGAGTCCGTTTGATACGTCAGATTCAACATTTGACATAACAGGCGATGACTTACCATTTTAATAGGAGGTAAAAAGAATGGCTGGCTTTCGTCCAAGAAGAAAAAAAGTGTGCTATTTTACCGAGCATAAAGTTGAAAAAATTGATTTCGCAGACTATGAATTATTGAGAAAATATGTTTCTGATCGTGGGAAAATTTTACCACGTCGTGTAACAGGAACTAAAGCAATATATCAAAGAGAATTAGCTGTCGCAATTAAACGTGCTCGTCATATGGCTTTATTACCATTTGTAAGAGAATAGTCTATTGAAAAAACCATAACGACGTTATGGTTTTTTCATACTATTTAGACCAAAATGTACATAAACTTATTTATATCTTAACAAAAATATGATATAATGAATGAAATAGGTGAGTAGTTATGAAAGATATTCGAAAGTATCAATACATCATTATATTATTCTTGATAACGGCATTAACAGTCGTTGTTTTACATTACTTTGTGCCAACGGTGATGATTCGTGAGGGATTGCTTGATGCTGCCTATGCTATTTTAGGGTTTACTTTGAGTTTGGAAATCGTCTTTATTGGCTCTCATGAAGATACCAAAAGATTGAAAATGCTTGAAAATTACGTCCACTTGTGGAATGGAATTTCCTATCGCGTTAAGGGAGCAGGGGAACGAGCCTTTAATGAAATTCCTTTGGGAATTATTGTTTTTAATGATCGCCTTGACGTTGAATGGGCCAACCAGTTTGCAAAATCAATTTTTATTAATCAATTATTAGATCGTAACTTAAAAAGTATTGATCGTAATTTAGCGTCTTTGATACTTGAAAAGACCGCAGTATTTACAAAAACTTTTTATGGGAAAATTTATCGTTGTGAACTGCACGCCGATAGTCAAATTTTATATCTAACTGATATTACAGCCCAAGTGGAAAGTACAATGCGCTATGAAAAACGTATTCTAGCATTGGGCGTTATTAATTTAGATAACTTTGAACTTGCTATGGGGAGTTTGGATGCCCAAGATCGAAGTCAACATATGTCAAATCTCATAGGGATTTTATCTGATTGGAGTGAAAAATATCACATTTCTCTGAAAGGATATTCTGATGAGCGATTCCTAATTATCCTCAATAGTGAAACGGTGGATCGGTTAATTCAAGATAATTTTTCTATTTTAGATAAAGTGAAAGATTACTGTTCTAAAGAAAACTTGCGATTATCTGCTTCTATGGGGATTGCTATTAAAGATGTCGATGCTGTGACGTTGATGAAACTAGCAGATACTCAACTTGAACTTGCTCTTAATCGTGGTGGAAATCAAGTTGTGATTTTACGAAATACCGAAACCTTCTATTTTGGCGCTAAAAGTGAATCCTTTGAAACAAGAACATCGGTGGCGATCCGGTTAAAAGCAGAAGAATTACGGGATCTTATTCTTGCTTCTGAGAAAGTCATTGTGATGGCTCATAAAGAAATGGATGCAGATGCGTATGGTGCTTGTGTGGTTACTAGGGCCATGACGACGGCTATGAATAAAGAAACTCACATTGTTTTTGATGAATCTAGCATTGATGTGTCTATTGTCAATATCTATGAATCTATCAAAAAAGAACATCAAAACTATTTACAAGCTTTTTATACCGTTAAAGAGGCCTTAAATGCTATTGACGATAAAACTCTACTTATCATTGTTGATTGCCAATATTCATACTTACTATTAGATGAGCGAATCTATAAAAAAGCCAAACAAGTTGCTATTATTGATCATCATCGGCAAAATTCACAAGCAATTAAAGTATTTGATTATTCTTATATCCAACCTTCCTCCTCTTCATCAATTGAATTGTTGGTAGAACTCATTGAATATTTGACACCGTATGAAATAGAAATATCGGACGTAGAAGCCAGTTGGCTTCTTATGGGTATTATGATTGATACCAATAATTTCTTATATCGAACATCAAATCGTACTTTTCAAGTCCTTGCGAAACTTCAAACTTATGGGGCTCAAATGTTGAAAGTACAACGGTATTTGCGTGAAGATTTGGGCGACTATATGAAACGTAATCAAATCCTCAATAATATTGAGGTAGTTGATGGGTACTATGGAATTGCACTGTGTGATAATGAAATTTATTTGCGTTCATTTATTGCGAAGATTGCTGAAGAAGTTATTAGTGTCAACAACATCAAAATTGCTTTTTGTATTGGACGTCTTAGTGAAGATACCATTGGTATTAGTGCTCGAAGCTTTGATGAGGCAAATGCTCAAATGATTATGGAACGGTTGGGTGGTGGAGGTCATTTTAATAACGCTGCCGCACAATTAAAAAATGTTACTATTGAAGCCGCGAACAATCTTTTAAAACTCGCATTAAAAGATTCAATCGCAGAAGGAGATCAATCTATGAAAATTATTTTAACTCAAACGGTGAAAGGAAAAGGAAAGACCAATGACATCATTGATGTTCCTACCGGACATGCCAATTTCCTTATTCGTAGCAATCAAGCGATTGAGGCGACTGTGGATAATATCAAAAATTTAGAATATGGAAAATTGATGGAAAAGCGTCAACAAGAATTGCATCTTCAAGAAATGAAAGAATTGAAGAAAAAAGTCGATGTTTCGCCAATCACAATTTCTGTTCGGGTTGGCAAAAATGGAAAATTGTTCGGAACAGTTAGTACTAAGCAAATTGTTGAAGAATATCGTCTCCAATATAACACCGAATTAGATAAACGAAAAATCATCATGGATAAAGAAATTGATGGCTTAGGAACCTATAAAATTCCGATTCAGTTACATAAAGAAGTGACGGCTTTAATTACTTTATACGTGGTTGAAATGGAGTAAAATATGAACGTACCAGAAAAAATTCCTTTTAATCTTGAAGCTGAAAATTATATTATTGGATGTTTATTTATAGATCCGCAACTGACGGGTGAAATTATTAATCGGATTGGTCCGCAAGATTTTTATACCAAAGAAAACAAAAACATTATGACAGCTATTTTGAATCTCTATCAACGGGGAGACGATATTGAATACGTCAAAACGCTTGAAGAATTGAAAAGTCTAAATTTACTTGATGCCAGTGGCGGAAGCGAGTATTTATATAACATTATTGAAAGTCTACCTAGTACGGCTAACATTGATTCTTATATTGAAGTATTAGAAGAGAAAAGTTTATTAAGACAACTCTACTATACGGCGGGTAAAATTGGACGAGAGGTTTTAGAAGGAAAATTTCCTTTCTCAATTGTTGGAGATCGAGCTCAAAAAGACTTAAATCTGATTATCGATCGTCGGCGAACAGGAGATATTAAAAAAATTCATCGGTTTACTAGTCAAGTACTCGATATCATTGAAGCCAACAAATCTAAATCCGGATCTGTTATTGGCTTAGATACTGGATTTGATGAAATTAATAAATATACGTTTGGATTTCAAAAAGGTGAATTAATTATTTTAGCGGCTCGTCCTAGTATTGGGAAAAGTGCGTTGGCGTTAAATATTGCTAGTAATGCGTGTCGAAACGTAGATGCCAATGTTGCTTTCTTTTCTCTTGAAATGGGAATCGATCAATTAACCATGCGGTTATTTAGTAGTTTTTCAGGATTATCGATTAATAAAATACGTAGTGGGAATTTGACTCCTACGGAAATGGCGACTCTTTTGGCGGCGAAAGCCTCGGTGGATCGTTTGAACTTATATTTAGATGAAACTAGCAATACTAGCCTAAACGATATGAAGGCAAAATGTATTAAATTAAAACGTGAAAACAAACTTGATTTTATCGTTATTGATTACTTACAACTAATCAATGTGCCTGGATTTAAAGGCGGACGGGTTGAGGAAGTTGGAGTTATTTCACGTGGACTCAAATTAATGGCTCGAGAACTAGATGTTCCAGTTCTAGCCTTATCACAATTATCACGAAATGCAGAGCAAGAAGGATATCCACTGTTATCGCATCTTCGTGAATCAGGTAGTATTGAACAAGATGCTGACATTGTCATGTTTCTTCACCGCGATCAACAAAGTAAAGAAACTGATGTTAATGAAATGAATCAAAAGCGTCTTGTTAATCACAATACAAAACTGATTATTGCTAAAAACCGGCAAGGTGCGACAGGTATGATTGATTTAATTTTCAAAGGTGCGCAATCGACTTTCAGCCAAAAATAACAAGGAGGGATTCCCATTGTTTGATCACTTAGATATGATAGAAACTCGTTTCAAACAACTCAATGATATGCTTCAAAACCCGGATGTGGTAGCGGATTTAAAACGATATACTGCGTTAATGAGAGAATTGCGAAGTTTTCAAGAGACGGTAGAAACGTATCAAAAATATAAAAAAAATAATGCGACCATTGATGAGTTAAAAGAACTTGCAAAAGAGAAAGATGCTGATATTGCAATGCTCGCAAAAACCGAATTGGAAGAACTTTATGAGCTTCAATCTTCACTTGAAGAAAAATTAAAAATTTTGCTACTCCCTAAAGATGATAATGATGAAAAAAATGTAATTGTTGAAATTCGTGGAGCAGCAGGAGGAGATGAAGCTAATTTATTTGCAGCTGATTTATTTCGGATGTATTCAAAATATGCAGAATTAAAAGGATGGAAAATTGAAGTGACTAATGCCGATGAAACGGGACTTGGAGGGTTTTCCTTAATCGAGTTTATCGTTTCAGGTGATGCAGTGTATTCATTTTTAAAATATGAATCAGGATCACATCGGGTTCAACGAGTTCCAGAAACGGAATCAGGTGGACGTATTCACACGTCTACTGCGACAGTTCTTGTTATGCCTGAGGCCGAAGATGTAGATATACAACTCGACATGAACGAAGTACGGATTGACACCTTTTGTTCATCTGGTCACGGAGGACAAAGTGTTAATACCACTTATTCAGCGGTTCGGGTGACTCATTTACCGACCGGAATTGCCGTTCAATGTCAAGATGGAAAGAGTCAACATGAAAATAAAGCCAATGCTTTAAAAGTATTGCAAACTCGGTTATATGACAAAATCATGAGCGATAAAATGGAAAAAGATGATCAAGAACGACTTTCAAAAGTTGGCCATGGTGATCGAAGTGAAAAAATTCGGACCTATAATTATCCACAAAATCGAGTGACTGATCATCGAATTGGATTTACTATTCAACAACTCGATCGAGTCATGGAAGGAAAATTAGAACCAATTATTGAAGCGCTTATTCAAGAAAATCAAAAACGTATTTTATCAGGAGAAAAAGCCTCATAATGGGCTTTTTCAACCATCAAGGGGAAGACACTATGATTGAAATCCATTTACAACATTTACAACAAAATCTTAATTATTATCGCACTTCTGGGAAAAAGATTATTGGCGTTGTAAAAAACAATGCTTATGGTCATGGAGCGGTTGCTATTAGTCAAGCACTCATTCGATTTGGGATTGATTACTTATTTGTTAATGAAATCGAAGAAGCCCTTCCTTTGGTAGAGGCAGGAATTCAAACGCCCATTTTGATTCATAATAGTGTGGATCCATCAGAGTACCCTTTGTTAAAAAAATATCCTAATTTAGTGGTAACACTCAATTCATATCAAGATTATCTTCATTTATTAGCCGATCCTAAAACAGATCTTATTCGTGTTCATATTCAAGTGAATACAAAAATGAATCGAATTGGTATTAAAGATTGGGCGGAATTTAAACATTTGATTGAAATGCTTAAAGTGCATCCGAAATTCAAAATTGAAGGAATTTATACTCACTTTATTAGTGTAGAAGCGGTTAATGAACAACTCGCTATTTTTCAAAGATATTTAGAAGTGTATCCATTTCCGATGGTACACTGTGCGGCTACTTCTACTGCGTTTTGTTGCAACGTTGGAAATTATGCCCGTATAGGACTGGGCTTATATGATGCCACGCCTTTAATGAGAGTGGTGGTCAAACCGATTAAAATTCAAATACTAGAAGTTGGAGAAAGCATCGGGTATCAAGGAAAATATATCGCTAAAGAAAAAGAATATATAGCTGTTCTTCCTATTGGATATGGAGATGGGTATTCTCGTCGATTTGAAGGATTTCATGTGTGGTCTGATGGACATTTTTATGACATTGTTGGTCGTATTTGCATGAATCATACATTTGTGAAAGTGGATAAACATATTACCACAGATCATGTTTTTGAATTGTTATCTCTTCGCTTACCAGCCAAAGACTTAGCTCTTTATGCAGGATTCATTCCTTATGAAGTATATACTAATTGGCAATATCGAAAGGTTCGTTACTTATCGTGACCTATCATGAATGGATTACTATCATTCGCCAACATCCATCGGATGAAGCCAATTTATGGTTTTTATTACAAGAATTAAGTGGTCAAACTCGAAGTCAAATACTATTAAAACGACAAGAAAGTATTCCTTCTAAATTATTAGTTTCCTTAGAAGACACTATGAAAAGAGTGATAGTTGATCACTATCCTCCTCAATACTTGGTGGGTCATACTTACTTTTATGGCCGCCAGTTCATTGTGAATCCGGCGGTTTTAATTCCTCGCTTTGATACTGAAGTGGTGGTT
>JBAYFA010000004.1:0-19973 GCA_041667425.1 Bacilli bacterium | reverse complement strand
CACTTTCAAATAGAAAAGTGGTTTTGTTTTTATATGGCAGGGCTAGATTGATTTGAACAATCGAATCGTGGGGTCAGAGTCCACTGCCTTACCGCTTGGCTATAGCCCTAAAAGATACCCCTCTATTTTAGCACGGTTTTTCAAGAAATCAAGAAAAAACGAATTACCATACGAGGAATTGTTTATTATTGGGCTTATAAATTATAATAAAGCCATGATTTTGATAGGTTTCAACAAGGCCATAACGAAATATATCGTCTGAACTAACTGGAAAAGAATGAGTGGATAAGAGGTCGTTTGTTATTTTGTGATAGTGATTACGACCCGGACGAGGCCACCAAATTTTTGGTTTCAGTGAAAAATGCTTGAGATAATCTTGTTTCATTAAAAATAAGATTTCCTCATGAGGAAGAAGAGGTTGAGTTTGAATAAATTCAAAGAAACGAGCCAATAGTTCATCTAGATTATAACCAATCCAGGCATATTTTGATTCATAATATTGACCAAGCTCAAAAAAGAATTGAAAAGCACTTGGAATTCGATCTAATACGAAATGAATGGTCTGTTTTAAAAAAGGACTATTATAATATTTTTCACAAGCATTTTCAGCGGTATGAATGATGGCGCGTTCTTGATGACCCATCACATGATTCGATAAAAATTCATAAGGAGCTACCAAATCCCATTGATATTGATAAATTTCTGCTTCTTTAAAAATTCGGGTTCCTTTAAGAAATTTTAAAAATCCAAGTTGTAATTCTAAGGGACGCAACGCCATGGCTTCATCAAATGTTTGTTTAAAAGAGGTTAAATCTTCATAAGGAAGACCAGCAATCAGGTCTAGATGAATAGCTATCTTACCAACTTGTTGTAAGGCACAAATATTTTTAAACAAAAGTGGAGTATTTTGATCGCGACCAATGGCATGATTGGTTTCACTGTTTGTCGATTGGATACCAATTTCAAAGCGAATCAATCCTTTTGGAGCATTATTGTTTAAATAATCGATGATTGCTAGTGGCAAGAGATCCCCCGTAATTTCAAACTGAAAGGAAGATCCCTTGGGAGCTTGTTTAATAATAAACTGAAATAAGTCTAATGTTCGCTCAGTATCAAGATTAAAAGTTCGATCTAAGAACTTAAAGGTTCTGGCACCTTGGTTAAGTAATTGGAGAATGGTGTCTTTTACACGCTCTAAATTAAAGGTACGCACTTTTTTTTCTAGAGAAGCCATACAATAACTACAATGATAAGGGCATCCACGAGAGGCTTCTATATACATGATTTGATATTTATAATCTAAATCAAAGTAAGGTGACGCAAGAGAATCTAAATTAGTAATGTATTTAGCTGGGTTTTTGTGAGTTGGTGTTACGAGATTGGGGATATCAAGGGGGAGATGATGGGTTGAAAGTGCTTTTAGCAGCATCAAAAATGCCTGTTCTCCTTCGTTGATGATGATATAATTGATTCCATAATTTGTAAAATATTCATCATAGTTATAAGAAACTTCAGGGCCACCTAATAATATTTGTCCTTGAAAAGAAGAATTTTTTAGTTCTGTTAAAATCTGCTTAATCAGTTCGATATTCCAAATATAACAACTAAAACCAATTAGATCATCTTGTCTATTCATAATATATGTACTTATATCAATATAAGAATCTTTAATTGTCCATTCATGGATATCTACCTTTGAAAAGTCAAATACATTCGCCTTGAGTAAGCGAATGGCCATATTAGGATGGATGTATTTTGAGTTAATACCAATTAAAAGTGTATTCATATTGTTCACCAAAATTTATTATACCATGGAAGTGAACTTTATTCAAACTATTTAAAAGGATTGCAAAACAGCTAGATTTATGATAAAATATGACGTGCTTAATGGGAGGGGTTATTGTGAAAAAAACATTATTGTGCTTACTTTTCGCTTGTTTAGTATTAGTGGGGTGTCAAAGTGAAGTGACTCCTCGTGCTGAACAACTTCTTATTGTTGGCGAGAATGAAATTGAAGTTGGGGAAGTCATTAAATTATCTACTAATATGTCTTCTACAGTGAATTGGTTTAGTAGTGATTCGAATATTGCAACCGTTGCTGGAGGTTATGTGACGGGGATGAATGAAGGAGTTGCTACCATTACTGCTGAAAAAGTCAGTAACATTTTAATCTACGATACCATTGAGATTACTGTTATTAGCAAACCCATTGAAGCTGATGAAGAAAATTTGGTATATTATCAAACCAAAATTTTATCAATTGATACTCTTTCCTCAAAAATAGAATTATTAAATTGTCCCATTAGTACTTATACTTCTCAAACAAAATTTGTACAGATGGAAGGAAGTTACGTTCATTTTATCACGATTGATGATTTCTTTATCGGGATGGAAAATATTTATGTTGCGTGCGATACGGTTTCAAATACGATTAAAACTGTGATGATGGAAGGAGAAATAGGCTTTTCTAATATTCGGGTAGGTATTCGTTATACAATTTCTGATTTTACCAATGACTCAACTCTTTATCATAACAGTGTGACATTTGAATTTTCTAGTGATGGAGCCCTTCAAACGTATGATGGATCGTTTAAATTATCAATTGATGCAGGATCAACCATTGATATTTCAATCAATAGCAATCGATATCAAATTATTCAAGGGTCGACGATATTGCTTGAAACGACGAAAAGAGTTATTTTTAGTTCACTATCAGAAGAAATTAGTATTAGTAGCATTGTTCGTGGAGGAGGAACTCCTTCTTATGCTGGAAATCTTGAGATTGCTTTAATTGATGGAAAACTGCTTGTTGTAAACGATGTGGATATAGAATCATATTTATTGAAGGTCGTTCCATCGGAAATGCCTTCAAGTTATCATGTGGAGGCATTGAAAGCTCAGGCTATTGCTGCTCGTACGTATGCTTACATGGATATTTTTAATAAATCAAATGATGCCTTGGGATATACGGTTGATGATAGCGTTAAAAGTCAAGTGTATAATAACACTAATGCTCAGCCTAATACGACAGCGGCTGTTCAAGCTACTCAAGGGTTAATAATGACTCATGATGGAGACCCTGTTCAAGCGTTCTTTTATTCAACTTCATCAGGGTTAACCGCTAGTGCTCATGATGTTTGGATTACTGAAGGAGAAAGTGGAACATATGTTCCTTATTTGATTGGTCGTAATTTGGCGACAGATGAAGATTCAAATCCAATTCCTTTTGATGCCAGTAGTGAAGCGAGTGCTCTTCTTTTCTTCAAACAAATTGAAATGAATACACCCGATTCAGGAACATCTTATCATCGATGGAAAGTGACGTTTACAAAAGTGCAACTAAGCAATATCCTTAATGCTAATTTGGGAAAATCATATACAGCAAACTCCGCTCTTATTTTAACAAAAGCGGGTGAAGAATGGATTTCTTCGCCTATTCCTTCATCTATTGGTGAAGTTCTTGACATGTATGTTGAAAAACGCGGTGATAGTGGGGTTGTTGTTAGTATAGTGATTGATACCACCGTTGGAACTTATAAAATTATTAATCAATATAATATTCGTTTTACTTTGCGTCCATCCTCTGCGGGATCAAATGTGACGGTGTATGGGGCTACTAATACACAAACAACGTATATGCGAACATGGACCAATCCAGGTAATTTATATTCAGGGTTCTTTGCCATTGAAGTGGACGGAGATAACTTTACCTTATATGGTGGTGGCAACGGTCATGGAGTTGGCATGAGCCAAAATGGTGCTAACGGCCTTGCAAAAAGTGGAATTGAATTTGAAGAAATTTTAGAGTCATATTACTCAAGTATAGACTTAACAGATATTACTTATTCTTATCAAGAACTATTGGAATATGAGGATATTTTGTCTTTTGTTAATGCATTAGAAAATGAATAAATGCTTTATAAACTTCCATTTCATTATATTTGAATTGGAAGTTTTTGAATTTATGAAGCCTAATTTTAAAAAATATCATACTTTTCTATTGTGCTTATGAAATTAACATGCTATAATTAGAAAAAAGCGAGCTAATCGAAAAAATAAAAGGAGGGGTAATCGTGGTTGAACACTATATTGATCGTATCTTATCTTCTATATCTGTTGAGAAAATTAAATCATGGTCTTATGAAGATGGATTACTTAGAAAAGCTATTTTTGACTTATATCGTGCAACCAATAAGGATAAGTATTATGAATTTGTCCTTCAATATTATCAAGATATGATTACTGAGGATGGACAAATTCGTTTTTTTAAAGATGTTGAAAATCCTTTTGTTGCAGGTCTTCCCTTATTTGATGTGTACGAGTATACCGAACAAGAAAAGTATAGATTAGCCATTGAACAACTTGCAGCGACGATTAGGTCTATGCCAAGAAATGAAGAAGGGTTTTTTCTAGAGCTATCGGGCGAAACATTGTCTCTTGATAAAAGTTTTAAAATTTTGCTATTTTATGCAAAATATGCTTATCTTATTCAAGATGAATCAATGCTTAGTGATATGAAAAAGCAATTTCTTGGTTTCTTAAAAACCAATTATCTTCCCGAGAAAAAATTATATTCTGATCGATCCTTAAAAGTAGGAAATACTATTAGATGGGTGGGGGGGATGGGCTTTTTGGCTGTGGCCCTTGTAGATGTTTTGTCTTTTTATTTTGATCCTGAACTTGCGTCGATGTTTCAACAATTAATAGAAGGATTGGATGATTATAAACATAATTACATGTGGTTTCAGATTGTCGATCAACCTACATTAAAAGATAATTTCGTTGAAGTGAGTGGAACCTTTATGCTTTGTTATGCCTATTTAAAAGGTGCTAAATATAACTTACTTTCACCAAAATACTATATTAATGGAATTGATATTTATCAGCAAACGCGGTCTCGCTATTTTGAAGAGGATAAAGAGGAGTGGCATTTAAAGGAAATTCATCCTCTCAAAGATAAATCTAATGTGAAAGAGGTAGATTATCTTGCTCTTCCGTGTGTATTAGATGATGTTGATGGAGTGGCTCCGTTTATTCTTATTTATGCCCAGCTGAAAAAAGGATCAAAGTAAACCGTTCTTAAATGGTTTACTTCTTTTTATATAATGAAAAATGCTTTTCATCTTTTCATAAAGACATTTTAGTGATATAATAATAATGTGGTGATTCTCATGAAGAAATATAGAAAGACTGTTCGTCTTGCCTCTGATAACATACAATTGCTTGATATCTTTCACGATCATTATTATGTCGAAATTGGTCATGTTAACTACCAAATCATTACCAAGATTTTACAAGATCGTGTCGTGAAATTAGATCAAATTGTTCATTACGATATTCAGTCAGTTGGGCTAGGTCATAGTAATAATCCGAATGAACTCCTTGCACGTCATCTTCCTTATCTTTATTTTATGGGGATTAATGAAGAAAACCAATCGATGCAAGTTTTTTTAACATACGGATTGCTTGTATACAATGATAATCAAAAAAACGAAAAATTTGCTCCAATTGTTTTAATGCCAGTGAGCTTATTTTTTGAAAACGAATTGTTTTCTCTTAGTCTTGATGCTAACCCCATTCCGAATGATATGCTCGTTGATTATTTTAAAGCGCGAGATCTTGTTCTTCCTCCTGCCAAATTAGAGACGATTGATGATTTTGTAAAATATTGTTATGCTATTGCGCGATTGTCGGGTTGCGATATTAAATTAGAAAACTATTTAACATTTGCACGAACTCTTTGTCCTACTATCGTGATGAATCATGATCGCTTTTCTCTAAATAAAGATATTAGTTGGCCATTGGGTCATGAAATTTATCGAAAAGAGCGAGATGATGTTTATTTTGTTTCTCATCTATCATTTCGTCAACGTCAAGCGGTTGAACGCGCTAGTAAAGGTAATTCTTTTGCAATTATCGGTCCCCTTGGAACAGGAAAATCTGCCACTCTTTATAACATCGTTGCCGATGCTATTTTAAGAGACCGTAAAGTGTTATATTTATCTGCTCAAAAGCGAACTCTGCTTGACTTAGAAGACCAATTGCAAGAGGATCATTTAGCGCAATTATTTGTTAATTTATCACATTCATTTAATGATGCCGTGATAAAATGTAAACATCATACTGGTTTAGAGATGGCTTTCGTTGATGGAGATGCTGTTAAAAAAAATCTCACTCAATGCTATGATCTTCTTCAAAAATATGAAGATACTATCACTGATCGTATTATGAATTTTAGATTTATTGATGTGTTAATGCGCTTATTACTGAATCCAATTCCGTCAGATATTATTCCTATTGATGATTTATCTAATCTTTATAAACATGAATATTATGAAGTTATTGAAAGTTTGGCTGCTATTGAAAAAGACATGCATAAAATTCCTAAATTTAAGGAATCAAAGTTTATTCATATTCCGGTCAACCATCAAATTGAATATCCTAATCAGATTTTAACCCTTTTATTCCAACTTTATCGAAATTTTGTAGCATTATATGAACGCGTTCGTGTGTTAGAAAATGAATATCATTTTGCCAAAATCCCTAATTATGCCCGTTTTAAAAATGTCATAAACAATATTCGAGGATTGGAATGGAAAAAAGTGCCATCCTCATGGAAAAAACCTAATTTAGCAAATTATCATAAAGCAAATAAACTTTATCAGATTATTAAAGCTGAGATGTACTCAATGCAAGAACAAGAGTTGTATTTGGATTGGGATTATCAAGGTCTTCACGAATTTAATGTTAGTCAAGCGATTAGTTTATTATGTAGTTCATATTGGCAAGAAACTGATCATGAAGCCATTAATAATATTATCATTCATCATCAAGAAGTTCTCTCACAATTGCGTATAGGGGTTCATAATATCCACGTCTATCAAGATTCATCAAAGACCATTCAACAATTGATGCAATGGAATTTTGATCCTGATTGTGATGAAGCGATTAAGTTAATAGTTGATCTCACTGACTTTTTAAAAAATCATAAAGTGCATGATAAATGGTTGAATATAAATCGCTATCAAGAATTAAAAACGAAACTGACTCAAACGTGTACTATTCTCAAACGATATGAATATTTGGAAAGTCAATATTTGCGTTATTTTGCGTCTTTGGATGATCTTGATAATAGTATTATTACCTTGGTTAAAATGGAGGCTAGGGGACAACAAAGAGCTAAATTTAAAGGGATTGTCTTAGAAGACTTTATTGTTGATCTTAAAGAGTTGAAAAGTATCATTTCTAATCTGGCTAATTTAAAACATCAATATTTCAGTTTAACTGGGATTGAGTATTTGCGAAGTGAAAACACATTACAAGATTTTGAAGCTTGTTATTTATTTGTAACTTCTATTCAAAACGAAGAGTACCGTCGTCCTATTGTGAGATTTCTTTCTACAGGAAAGGATTTAAATCTAAAAGAAGTGTTACAAGACCTTAATAATTTTGTTTATTCTTATCATATTACTAATGATTTGTATACCACTGTTATTTCTTATTTTCCCCAAATACATCATGTGCGACATGTGGAGAAAAGAAATTTTATATTGGAAAGCTTTGACTATTTTACACACGTGAATGAAGTAAATAATCAAATTCATCACGTCATCAAGAAAAGTAAAGAGGTTGTTGCTTTTGAGGACTATTTGACGTTACGTGAACGTCAAACTAAACTGCTTACTATTAAAGATCAAATCAATAACAACAAAGACTATCATCGTCTTTATGGGAAAATGTTTCAACGAGATAAGACAAATATTAATGAAATTGGGTTGCTTATCAAAGCTTATGGGTTGTATATTGAATGTTTTGATAATCCTGAGGCTATTCAAGCGAATTTAGAAGCGACTCATATGGAGGCCATTCAAACGATTCTTAATGAAACGGATCCTTTATTTGAAGCGCTCGCCGATCAATTTAAAACGTATTCAAAATTATTTCATGACGGCATTGGCGGATTCTACTATGATGATTTTGAATATACCATTGATCACATGAATGAACTGATGAATGCAAAAGATGAATTATTAGTTTATCTCGATATTACCAATCATTTAAAAACATTGTATCGATACAAACTGTTTTTACTGAGTAATCTTGTCATCAACAATGGGATAGATGAATTTGTAAAATTGTTTGACTATACCTATTTCACTATGCTTTATGAACGATTTATGGAAGAACATTCTAATCTTCGGGATACGGATGTCATTAATGAAGGATTGGATTCCTTATTAAAGAGTGAAGATGCTTATTACCAATTAAATCTAAATGCTTTGCGAGACAAACACCCGAATGTAGGGGCTCATTTTGGATATCAACGGATTCAATATAATGATCTTATTCACAAAGCCAATAAACCGTTGTATCTTGCAACTCCAGCTGTTCTTAATCATTTCATTGATCTTGATTATTTTGATGTCGTCATCATCGATGATGCACAACTATTACATGCCAATGAGTATTATTTGGCTGTGAAGGCCAAACAATTAGTGATTGCTGGAGAGGATGTTATTCACACTGCTCATCAGAGTACGTTGTTGTCCCGGATGCGATCTAGTTATATTGTTAATTTTAATGATCGATTTATAAAGACCCCTCTTCAATTTTCTTCTCAAATTCCTTTATTACACGCTCCTTTCTATGAGGAGGTGAAATGTAATCAAGCGATCACCGTGATTAATAATCATATTGTTGGTGAAGTCTTGACACGAATTATTGAAAATAGTCAATTAAAGATGAATGTTTTCATTCGAAATTTGGCTAATAAGCGGGTATTTTATGAAGAATTTGCTTTACAGGCAATTCAACAAGGGTTGTCGGTACGAATGATAGAACGAATTTTTATGAATAATCTTTTGATTGTTGATTTGATGAGTGGATATAGTCGTTCCGCTGATATGAGTGTGTTATATCTATCAGATTATAATGATATGGATTTAGAATACATTGATATGACGAAACTGTCTAATTTAATTTTGGTTCAACAGCAATTGATTTTGTTTGATCCTGATCATTTGTTAGAAAAAGATAGTTCTCAACGGTTTATGAAGTCAATTCAAGGGATGATTCAATTACCTATTAATCCGTTTATTCACCAGGAGACTGCCTTGTTGATGCGATTAAAAAATCATTTTGAAGACCAAGGATTTCATGCCTTGGGGTCTTACCAAGATATTTCTATGATTTTTGAAAAAGATGGTCGATATCAAGGATTAATTATATATTATGATGTTGATCGTGACCATTACGAAATGATTGAAGACCATCGTCTTTATCATGATTATGGAAAAGAAAAAGGAATTCGTATATTTAGGATTCATATTTTAGATCTCTATGAACAATTTGATCGCCGATTAGCAATTTTGATGAAGGATGCTAAATCATGATTCAAAGACGCGGAGATAAAAAGAAATTTAAAGAATTTGTTCGTGCTATTAAAAAGAATCCTTTGCGGTATTATTTTATTCATACGGGTCTAAAAAAACTTGCAGAAGACGGAGTGGATCTTAATACTCAAACGTATATGAATCAAACCCTTCTTCATCTTGCCATCAAATTAGAAAACGCTCGACTCTTGCGAATGTTTTTAAAAGCAGGTGTCAATGTGAATTTGGCCAACGAAGGAGGGCTAACTCCTCTTCATATGGCTGTTTTAGAGGATCGACTTGATTTTGTTCGAATTTTGGTTCTTGGAGGGTGCGATTGCAATCTTGGAGCTGAAATGGAACAAACTCCCCTCCATTTGGCTGTTTGTAATGGAAAACATGATATTTCAAAATATTTACTCGACCATGGAGCGGATATTTGGGCATTGGATGAAGTCAATAATTATCCTATTGATTATGCCATTGACGAAAAAGATCTCAAAATGATTCGGTTGTTGTGTCAATATCAAGATATAGATGACGATCGTCAGGAAAAAATTGCTTTCATAGAAAGGAGCGTTTCCAATGTTGTTTATCAATAAATTCATAGAAATCTTAAGAGATTATACCAATGAGTTTAGTACTTATGGTATTATACATTTAGCTGTTGATGTCGTATTGACTTTTATTATTATTTTTCTACTATATTGTTTTTTACGTATTAAAATTCACAAGAAACGTGCTTTATTATTAACTTTATTATTTTTTATAGTCTATGGGATTATTTATGCCTTTCAACTCATGATTACTTTTAAAATTATGAATTGGTTGCTTTTTTGGAGTATGGGTATTATTGTCATTGTCTTTAGTCAAGACATTAAACATTTTATTGAAACAACTTTTCATTCAACGCGTAATGAAAATCTGTTTACTACCACCGAAGAAAAGCATCAGGTCATTGAAACACTTGTGAATGCCAGTGTTTATTTATCAAAACGTCATATTGGAGCACTCATCACTATAGAACGTGAAGATAGTCTCAATGCCCTTATCGATAAGGCTATTTTCATAAAAAGTGTTTTATCAGAAGAATTATTAACGACATTATTCTTTGTTGGAACGGCAACTCATGATGGAGCAGTCATTATTCGCAAAAATCGAATTATGTGTGCAGGGGCTTATTTACCGACCACTGATAAATACGATGTTCCTAAATCTCTAGGAACAAGACATCGTGCTGCTATTGGAATTAGCGAACGCTATGATGCGATAACCATTGTTATTAGTGAAGAAACGGGTAACATCTCGCTTACATCGGATGGGGTTATCGAAGTTGGAATTACTGAAGATCAATTACAAGAAATGCTTGAACGATATTTAATTGTAAAATAGTATGAAAACCTACCAAATTTATGGTGGGTTTTTATTTGTCATTGATGTTTTTGTTGATTATGAATTGAATATTTGAACGATTTATGATATACTAAACAAAAGGAGATTATTATGCGAATTGCTTTAATTGCTCACGATAAGAAAAAAGATGAAATGATTCAGTTTGCGATAGAAAATGAAGCATATTTAGTGGCTCATGATCTGTGTGCAACCGGAACGACCGGGAAACTGATTAATATCAGTACCAATCTTAATGTTTATTGTTACAAATCAGGACCTCTTGGGGGAGATCAAGAAATTGGCGCTCAAGTAGCCAATGGCTATATAGATTTAGTTATTTTCTTTCGTGATCCATTGACATCACAGCCTCATGAACCTGATATTAGTGCACTTTTGCGTTTGTGTGATGTCTATGAAATTCCGCTTGCAACCAATATTTCAACTGCTAAAATGATTATAAGAAAGGGTGATTATTCATGTTAGATCCAATTTTATCGTTTGCTGGTCTCGGACTTACTTTTGGTTTTATTGTTGCCAATATCATTAGTAATAAGAAAATCTCGATTATTTCAGTGTTGTTGTTTATGTTGGCACTTGTTGTCCATTTGGGAAAACACGTTTATCAACTTCAAACTTACTATACTCAGTTTTTAGGGAGTATTCCTTACCTCAAACTCATCGGATTTGCCCTTGTTGGCATTGCTTTGATTGTTTCTGTCCTATGTTTTAGAAGTGCTTCTCGTAAAAAGAATGAAGAATATCTTGTTCTTCGTCAAGCAAAGTTATTAGAAAACACCAATGTAATGGCTTATATGAGTAAGCGAGGTCGACTAATTCAAATTTCTAAGAAATTAAATGGATTATTACGGAATCCTCAAAAAGATTTGGCACTTAAGACTTTAATTATTAATAACGAAGTGATTGATCTAAAAAAAATCAATATAAAATTATATGAATGTGGACATAAACTCAATGAGGCGGTTTTATTTCAATTTCTTTTTAATAATAATCTTACCATTAATTTAAAAATGATGAAAAAGGAAGTGTACCTCAATCGCAAGCTTATAGGGTATATTTTATTAGATGCAATGACATCTGTAGACGAATGCAATGAAAACATTAATAGTTTAAAACAAAGTTTTTATATTTATTTTGACCTCATTGATGAACCGGTTGCTTATTATGATGAAGAACAAAAGACATATGTTGCCTCTCGTAATTTAATGGAACACTTAAAAGTGCAAGAAAACCTTATTCCTTTGGATCAAATTCGTCATTTGATGCATGAAGATGATTTGCCAATTTTCGATGGCCGCAAGGTTGAAGCAAATAAATATACGCGTCTTCAATATCGATTAACTACTAAAACAGGATATGCCTGGTTTGAAGAAGGATCAGGAAATTTCTTTGGTAAAAATTTCACTATTTTGAAGAAAATTCATGTTGAAGATGGAAGTAATTTAACTTTTGGGTCTTATAAATCTTTTGTGTCACAAGTGGAAACCAATATTCAAGAGAAAAAGATTTTTGGAATTGCTCTTTTGAATCTTCATTCACTTTCGGAATTAACTCAATCGAAAGGTAAAGAATTTGCAAACATTGCCTTAACAAAGTATTTTGCTAAAATCAACAATGGAGTACTAAAAGATCAAGTTCAAATGTACAAAATTGGGGCCATTGAATATGCGCTTGTCATTGAAGGACAAGAATATTTTGAACTTCTTATTCGTGATTTTAATAATAATGTGTCAGAAGTGATGATGCAAGAAATATATGTTAATAAAGTTCTTGCTCGTATTGAAGCTCAAGTTGGGATGGTCCTATCTAAAGACTTATCGAATCTTGAAGCTAGAGTGATGATTAAAGCCGCTTTTGATTCTTTGAAAGAAGCCACTGATCCAGAATTCTTAAAAGATTATTCTATTTTTCAACCAAAAGAAGAAGTTTCATTGGATTATTCACTTCAAGATCTTGGTATTAATCTTGAACAAGATGATTTAAAAGAATTTATGGATGATGTTAAAAAATGAAAAGACAATTGAGGGCTCATTTTCGAGCAGTGCGACATGGACAGTCACACTTAGATCCTCTAGTTCATGAGCATTTATACAAGCTTGTTGAAAAGTTCTCTAAAATAGCTTTATATATATCAATGAAAAATGAGGTTAATTTGGAAAGCTTGATCAACAAGCTTTTATCTTCTAAAGAGATTTATCTTCCCGCTGTGCAAGGAGAACTGGTGTTTCATCGCCTTCATGCGTGGACTGATTTAAAACCAGATCAAGCTCATATTCTTGCCCCCATAGATACTGAAACTATCGCTATTCATGAACTCGATTGTATTACCATGCCTTGTATTGCTGCTAACCTTCAAGGATATCGTTTAGGGTATGGTGGTGGATATTTTGATCGAGCACTTGCTCATTATAAAGGTATTAAAATTGGGGTTGTTATTGAAAATTGTATTACTACTGAACAATTTCAAGAATCTTATGACATTCCTCTTGATTATGTGGTTACTGATCAGCGTATTATTACTATTACTAAGAAAGGATGAGGACATATGTTTGATGCAGTTCTCTTAATGGCGGGCAAAGGATCTAGAACGGGGTTACAAAGTAATAAAGCATTATATCCTGTGAATGGAATTCCCTTATATCAATATGCTCTACAAGCATTTTTAGCGCTTGAAGAATGTCATCATGTTGTTTTAGTTATTCATCCTGATGAAAAAAACCTCGTTTCTTTATCTGTGAATCCGCGTATTATCATTACAACTGGTGGACAAGAGCGACAAGATAGTGTTGCCTCGGGTGTAGAAGCTTGTTGCGAAGATATCGTTTTGGTGCATGATGCTGCTCGTCCCAATATTAATATTGAAGATATTCGTCGAGTATATCAGGCTACTATCAAGCATCAAACGGCTCTATTGGCTATTCCAGTGGTAGATACCATTAAATTGGTTGAGGATGAATTGGTTCAAAGGACACTGCCACGTCATCACTTATGGGCAGCTCAAACTCCACAAGGGTTTAACCGTTTATTATATTTGGAATGTATGAAACTGGCACGCCAAGAAGCTTATGTGGGATGGGATGATGTCGAAATTATTGAGCAATTTGCTCATTTATCTCCTATGATTGTAAAAGGGCGGCAAGACAATATTAAAGTAACAACTGCCTTTGATTTGGTTATCATTGAAAAATTACTGAAAGAAGGAATAGATTATGCGCATTGGTCACTCTTATGATATTCATCGATTGGTTTTGGATCGTCCTTTAATATTAGGTGGTATTCATATTGATCATCCTAAAGGTCTTTTGGGACATTCGGATGCTGATGTGGTCTACCATGTGGTTGCTGAATCGATTATTGGAGCTCTTGGACAGGGTGATTTAGGAACTCATTTTTCAGATAAAGATCCTCAATATCATAATAAAGATTCTTCATATTTTGTACAAGAAGCTGTTCATATGATGAAAAATGCTGGATATCGAATCGGTAATATTGATATTACCGTATATTTAGAAATTCCTATTTTGAAAGATTTTAAACCTCAAATGTGTGAAAACATTAGTCGATTATTAGAAGTCACACCATCTCAGGTTAACCTAAAAGCCACTCGAGGAGAAGGACTTGGTTATATTGGAAGACAAGAAGGAATCGCTAGTGAAGCAGTTGTCTTATTGGTTAAGAAAGAATGATGAGTAAATGAAATTACTCGTCATTGTAGATTATCAAATTGATTTTGTGGATGGAAATTTAGGTTTTCCAAAGGCTCAAAAACTTGAAGAAAAAATTATGAAGAAAGTTGCCTCTTATCAGGAACGACACGATGATATTATTTTTACTCTTGATACTCATCAAGGTGATTATTTATCTACTCTTGAAGGACAACATTTACCAATTATTCATGCTTTATCAAAAACAAAAGGACATGAATTGTATGGCAAGCTACAAAATGTTTTGGGACGGCGAATCGAGAAAGACACCTTTGGTTCACTTGAACTCGTTCATCATGTACAAACTCATATTTACGATTCTATTGAATTGGTTGGGCTTGTTACCAATATTTGCGTGATTGCAAATGCTATTCTTATGAAAACAGCTTGTCCTAATACGCCTATTGTTGTAGATGCAGCTTGCACTGCCTCTTTTGATGATGATTTACATGAAAAAGCCCTTGATGTCATGACGGGCTTACAAATAGAAATAAGGAATCGAGGCAATTAATTTATGATACAAAAAAACTACACAATGATGTGTGACTTTTATGAACTGACGATGGCCAATGGCTATTTTGAAAGTGGTGTTGCGGATCAAATATGTTATTTTGATGTGTTTTTTCGAACCATTCCTGATGGGGGAGGGTTTGCTATTTGTGCTGGATTAAAGCAAATTATTGAATATGTTCAGCAATTAACTTTTACATCTGAGGATATTGCTTTCTTACAAAAAAAAGGGATATTTTCTGAAGCGTTTTTAAAGTATTTAAAAAATTTTAGTTTTCATGGAGATATTTATGCTATTCCAGAAGGGACTCCTATATTTCCTAATGAGCCCATTATGACTATTCGGGCAAAAGCTATTGAAGCGCAATTTATGGAAACTTATATTTTGTCTGAATTTAATCATCAATCATTAATTGCTACCAAAGCCAATCGAATTGTAAGAGCGGCTGGTGATGTAGGGGTATCTGAATTTGGTGCTCGACGTGCTCATGGAGCGGATGCTGCTGTTTTTGGGGCTCGTGCTGCTTATATTGGAGGTTGTATTGGGTCTTCTTGTACGATGGCAGGTCAAATGTTTGATTTACCAGTGGTGGGAACGATGGCCCATTCATGGGTACAAATGTTTGAATCTGAATATGAGGCCTTTAAAAAATATTGTGAAATTTATCCGACATCAGCAATTTTGTTGGTCGACACCTATAATGTTGTAAAAAATGGGGTTCCAAATGCGATTAAAGCATTTGATGATGTATTAAAACCCAAAGGATTGCGTCCATTAGGGATCCGCTTAGATTCGGGAGATATTGCCTATTTATCGAAAAAAGCGCGTCAACTATTAGACGAGGCTGGGTATGAAGATTGTAAGATTTTTGCTTCGAATTCTTTAGATGAACATATTATTCGGGATATCATATTTCAAGGAGCAAAAATTGATAGTTTTGGGGTTGGTGAACGATTGATTACTTCAAAAAGTGATCCTGTATTTGATGGAGTATATAAATTAGTTGCAATTGAAGAAAATAACACCATTGTACCTAAAATTAAAATTAGTGAAAATGTTGGTAAAATCACTACCCCTCACTATAAGATAGTATATCGGTTATATGATCGTGGCAATAATAAAGCCATTGCTGACTATATATGTTTGCATGATGAAGTGTTGAATACATCTTTACCGCTTGAATTGTTTGATCCTATTGCAACTTGGAAACGAAAGACGATTGTCAATTTTATTGCCAAACCATTACAAGTTCCTGTTTTTATTAAAGGAGAACTTGTTTATACGTCTCCAACTCTTGATGAAATGCGTCATTATTGCATCGAACAAGTTAATACCTTATGGGATGAAGTAACTCGTTATGAAAGCCCACATAGATATTATGTCGACTTATCTGAAAAACTGTGGACGATTAAGGATGATATGTTAAAAAGATAAGGATGACTTATCTTATGTCAATAAAAACTTTTGAACTATATTGTATCTTTACAAGGACTATCATTTATGATACAATGAAACAAAAAAAAGGAGTTTATTATGTTGGTAATGGCGGGTGCTAGTGCAAGTGGAAAAACAGAAATTGCAAAAATCATTATTCAAAAATACGGATTTAAAAAGATGATTACGTATACAACCCGAAATAAACGGGATGGCGAATGTAAGGGAATTGATTATCACTTTATTAGTTTAGAATCTTTTCTTGAACTAAAAAAAAATGATTTCTTTATTGAAACCACCTTATATAATGGGAATTATTATGGAACAGCTTTTCAAGATACTAGTTTTGATAAAGTATTAATTGTTGATACCAACGGGGCAAACATTTTATATGAATGTCTTAAATCTAAAGTTACTATTTTCTTTTTGGAAGCACCTGATGATATTAGACGAGATCGCATGCGTAAGCGAGGAGATCAAGAAGAAGATATTGAACATCGCATTCATGAAGACGCCACTTATTTTTTAAAAGAAAATTTACATCACATTGATTATATTATAGCGACTCATCATGAGGGATTAGAAAGCCTTGCTGATCGAATATATAAATTATATATTAATTATGTTGTAAAATAGAAAAAAAGGACTTGTGGTCCTTTTTTTCTATGCAAAATATTTAGTTCGTAAAATTAAATCATTATGATATTTGTATGTTTCAAACGTACTGATGATGGTCTCGTATAAAGATGAATCTCCTGTATAGGATTGACTTGGATAACAAGCAGATCCATTATCATACCAAATATCTAAATTACGTGGGCTGTAGATGTATCCCGGTTCGTCACTAAGAATATCAACACCAAAATGGTACTTAGAAGTTAATCCAAATAAATTAGATAGAGTTCGATAAAGATCAGAGGTTCCACATACTTTATGATGAACAGCTCCTGAAAACAACGACTCGTTGTAGATGATTAAAGGAACATTTTGTAAATTTTTTCTAAAAGATAAGTCAGTAGAGGGTGTTTGGAAAAGGCTATCATAATCCGGTTTAAATAAACTTGACGTATGGTCTCCATAAAAAACCAAGACAACATCATCTAATAATCCTTTTTCTTCCATTTTGTTAATAAAAATGGCAAGAGCCTCATCTAAATATCGACAATAATTCATGTAACTGCTTGCTAAATCGGTTAAATTTCCCCAATCATAAGTCGGAATTTTGGGTGAAGGTACATAAGGGGAATGGGAAGTTAAGGAAATGGCATATCCAAAATAGGGGGCTTTATTTTCTAGGATAGAGGGTAACTGATTGAAAAAATATTTATCATCTAAATAAGAATGAATTAAAGGAAGATTTTGATCGAGTGTTTGGAAGTATTCCAAGTCATAGTGACGATCAAATCCCAATGTTCTTAAATGTTCATACTTACGATAATAAAAGTCCCCAGTGTTTCCATGAAGTGAAAAAGTATCATAACCATTGACTTTAAAGTCTTTTGGAAGCGTTTCATATCGTTCACCTGCATAGCGGAAAATTGTTAAGTCATTTCCATTTCCAATTAATCCTGTCAAGGCAGAAAATTCACAATCAGAGGTGTTGCCAATGCCTGATGTTGAATAAAATTCATCATAATGAAGACCATTATTGGCTAAAGTCGTGAGGGTTGGCATAACTATTTGACCATTGAGTTCTAGGCCAACGGCGAAATCATCAATGGCTTCTAATTGAATAATTAGAAGGTTTTTGCCAACAGCTAGGCCCGTTGTATCATTGGCGATGGTGTAAGTTTCCCCATTAATAGGATTAGTATAAGAATCTTCTTCATAATAAGAAAGGAAATCTTCGATTTCTGATATTTCATATGATTGGATGACTTTTTCTTTTGGAAACAAATAATGATAAAAATCATACACATAGTAATCATAGACTCCAGCAGTATGGGCACCATAGAGGTTATTAGTACTACTTTCATAGATGGTGCCTTGAATGGATGCATTTAATGTAAAAAAGGGAATGACGATAAAGAGTAAACTAGTCATTAACAGTCCTATTTTAATGGCTGGATAATGATATCGAATAACACTCTTATCAGTAATAATAAAAATAATAATCAAAAGAATGAATGGAATCAAATGAATTAATTGAGTAATGTCTGTGGAAAGTTTTAAGGCATAAGAAATATAAAAAAGAATATAGTTTCCTGTTGTGGGATTATTGAAACAATCAAGTTGAGAAAACTTGAAGAATGTTGAAAAAATGTTTGTGTAGATAGCGAGTCCGAAACAGATAAAAGTAAACACAAAGGAAAAGCTGAGTAGAAAAATACTTCGACCTTTGGGACGTTTGAAGAAAATAAAACTTAAAGAAAAAATAGCCAGTAAGATCCCAGTATTGCCTATGAGTGATGTTAGAAATGACGAGAATTCAAAGCGATAATTGCTTAAATTCGGATGGACAACACCACTCATTAAGATATACGAATTGATTAGATTAAGAACAAAAAAGGAAAAGTAGTACCATTTAATTGATATTTTTTTCATAAAATCACCATTAACTTCATTTTACCATAAAATTCGTAAAAAAATATAAAAATTTGTGAATTTATTCATTTATTGTTTATATTATGATATAATAATTATAGAGGATTACTAATATGAAACAACGCAAACCTTTTTTTTATCGACTCATTATGGGATGTGTACGTTTGGTTTATATCAAATATCAAGTTATTGAAGAAAACTCTTCCCAAATTGGAGGAAATATTTATGTATCCAATCACGCTCAAATTCATGGACCTGCAGGACATCAATTATATTTTCCTCGACCAAAACGAATATGGATTATTGGCGAAATGCTTAATAGAAAAGAAGCAGCAGATTATTCAATCATGGATTTTTGGCCTAACAAGAGCCGTTGGACAAAGTGGTTTTATATTTTATTTAGTAAGATTATTATTTCTTGGCTGGCACCGTACATATTTTCTAATGCTAATACTATCCCCGTATTTAAGGATATTCGCTTAAGACAAACAATTAATCAAACCATTGATGCCTTGAATAATGGAGAAGATGTTATTATTTTTCCAGAGCATCGGGTACCATATAATCGATTTATTAATGATTTTCAAGAACATTTTGTTGATATTGCTAAGCGATATGTGATGCGAACGGAAAAATCTCTTCAGTTTTTTCCGATGTATACTTGTCCTGCATTAAAAAAAATCCTCATTGGTCGTCCCATTACTTATAACCCAGATTGTGACTCCAATGAAGAAAGAACTCGGATTATTGATTATTTAAAACATGAAATTACCTGTATGGGAGAAAGTTTGCCCAATCACACAATCGTCCCATATGAAAATATAAGTAAAAGAAAACGAATAAAAAGCAAGGAGGCTTCTTTATGAGAGGATTATTAAAATTCTTATTTGGTATTATTATTTTTGTTGCTGTAACTGTTGGAATTCCTCTTGGAATATCCTACTATTATTTTGTTGATAATGTGGATGAATCTCCACTTGCATTGTATGAAGACTCGAT
>JBAYFA010000003.1:0-24866 GCA_041667425.1 Bacilli bacterium | reverse complement strand
CAATTCATCGCTTTCAAAGGCATTCAAATGAATTTTGGAATATCCGTCTATGTCGTCGGTCTCCCACGCTTTGAGTGGTTACCTGAAATCTTGAAGTACTTACCATTCTGGCTAGTATTCATGTTCGCGAACACCTTGCTCAATGCTGGAGCACGATTCAAAGAGATCCCAGAATGGGGTAGCACATTATTCATCGCTTTAGCGAACTTATTCCCCATCGTCTTATTAATCGTTATCAACTATACACATCTAGTCACCACTGGACAAACATACTTCACATTTGGTGATCCAAGTATCATGATTTGGAACTTGCTTGCCCCAATGATCTTGATTGCTGTATTAGGACGTTATTTCTACAAGAAAACCGGTAATATCTGGATGGGTACGATTGTCTGTGCGTTAATTCTCACCACCATGTCAATCGCTATCACTCGCCACACCACCGGAGCTATGTTCTATTTCTAAAATTCTTAGTTAATAGAATAATTAAAACAAAGAGGAGTCATTTAATTGCCTCCTCTTTTTCATTGTATTTTTCCTTTTTTAACAACTGTTTGAGAAATTGCGCAAGACTTTTTCGCGTTTTCTTTTTGGAAATTTTAAAATAAATGAGCTAATAGTTGAATTAAATATAGAAAAGTCGCTTCATCAAAAACGAGGAATTTTTCCACTCACAAATTGACGACACTTTCTGGTAAAATGAATCTACAAAACTTGTGATTATTATGATGTCATTCCTATCGATGATTCCCACTAATGCTAGGAGAGCAGGGAAACATGTTTGGATATAGATATTAATCAGGTTATAATAGTAACCGGAAATTGTGATCTTATAAATAAGATAATTGGAGAAAAAATGAAGATAAAATACTTTTTATCGCTCGCGCTTACCACAATATTGGTGGCTTGTGGAGGCAGTAACGATATCATTAAAATCAAAACGGCAGTTTTTGATAACTGTTTATTCACTGCTAACTATGATTCAGCGACCGAAGAAAGAAACGCCCTGTTTATCGCAATGTTTAATGAAGATGAAGAAGGCGGAGATTTAATTAACTCTTTTACTTCCACAAAAATGAATATTGATCAACAAACCGATTATGTTGCTCTTCGCCTGGGTTCAAGTTCATCTAACGGGACATTAACTTTAAATACTAATTATGTTGTCACCAAAGTTAAAGCAAATGTCGAGGCCTATTACAAATATATCGAGTATTCTTCCAGTTGGAGTATCTCAACAGGAGCCAAATTATCAATTAATGGAGAAGAAAACACTATTGATTTATCAACAGATAATACAACCGCTCGTCCTGGCGCAGAAGACTTTGAAATAAATTTTGATAAGAAAGATAATGTTAAAACATTAGAATTTGCTTCTATTGAACGTGTGTATATTCATTCTTTCGAAATATCATATCTTATCTCGTAATCGAAAAAAGAATACAAAAAGCGGCTTAATAATCTGTTGAATTAGATTGCCCCTGTGATGATTATTTTAATAATTTATTCAATAATTATTTGCTTTTCACTGTTAACATCTAGAATGTTGATGTGATTTTTCTTTAATAGAATGATGTATGCAATGCCTGAAACGATAGCATCAAACGCACATCCCGCGCCAAACATAATGGCGATGCTTGTTAAATCAGGAACCCATACACCAGTCTGGTAGAGAATAAACCAAACCACATAATATGTGCTATTTGTTACTATTGATTCCCAAAGCATATAATGAGTTTTACCAAGCCCATAGAATGTGCAATCAAATATGTTTTGGAAAGCATATGCGACATAGAATCCAATTAATACCATCACGAGTCCATAAAGCTTTTCAACTTCAGAATAATTGAGGACATATTGCATAAATGGTTTAAATGTCGGAATGAGGATGAACCACAAAGCACACACAACAAATGTAATAGCGAAATAGCCCAGTGTTTTCCTTTGCAATGCATTCTTCTCCACACCACAATCGCGTTTGATAAGTTCACCTAATTGGATAATCGGCAACAGTAACCAACCCCATATAAAATTATTGGCCACCCAATAGGTCCCTTGTTCCCCTACTGCATTAACCATTCTACAAACCATAAGCATATAAAATAGGTTCCTAACCAATGATTCAAGACCAGAAATCCCGCCTTGTTTTAAAAAACCCTTCACCCATGAGAACATCATTTTCTCTTTGTTAAATATTATAATATTTTCCTTGAATTGAATAATTAGAATGATTACAGTGGTCAAAACCAAATTGACGATTATTTTATTAAGTTCTTTTTTATCACTAATGACTTTTCCAATAAAAAGCAGACGGGCAGTATAGTTCCTTTGAATACTACTTCGAAAATCAAATTAACCCAGAAAAGTTGGCCTGCAATTGAATAAGGTGCTAATTATATTAAATTACTCATAAAAAGTTCCATAAATCTTTTTTGGATAAGGAAATTAGTTTACTTCTTCTACACGTAAAAATTGCTTGTCAGAATGACCAGTTTGTTTTATTTTAAAATGATGGTATATTATTTTTATGAAAAAATCTTGGCTTTTTTTTCAAAAAAAACACGTTTTACTTTTTTTGGCAATTCTATTAATTTGTTTGTTTTCAATCTCAACAATCCTTTATGTTTTGAATCGTAATCCGGCTTTTATTGTTTTCAATGGGTTATTACCATTAGCATCCATCTTTTTATTCAAAGGGAAATATCGTTTTTATGTCTTTTGTTTTGGGATCACTTTAGTGAAGTTTATGTCTTTGACTAATTGGTCCTACGGATCTTTCTTTACCTGGAATGTCGCTTTATATTCTGTTGTGGTTTTCTTAGAAATCTTGGTTAAACGAGCACCTCTCTCGACAAGTCAAAAGCGTTTGCTTACTTTTTTCTCTGTTTTCCTAATTTGTATTTTTCTCGCAGAACTAGTTAATGTGGAAAACATCTCTTTATCAAAGTTTGCAACCTCGTTGGTATATTGGTTTCTCGTTCCAGCAATGATAATTGACTGCAAATCAAAAAAAGATTTGAAAACCGCAGTAATAGCGTTTTCGGCGGGTCTTTTCATTTCAAATATTATCCCGCTAATCTTTTTATACTTTTGGAAATCGCAATCTGTTCCTTTTTTGTCAACATACTTGCCATCGGTGATGGACACCTTCAGCATTAATGGGGGTTCGGCTTTTAGATTTACTGGTTTGCTTGGGGATCCAAATCACAATAGTTGTTGCATTTTGCTTGCTTCTTCATTATTGTTGCTTTCTCTTTTTAAGGATACTTCTTGCCCACCAACAAAAAAAGCAATTACTGCGACTTCAATCACAATTTTGTGTTTTCAAGTATTTGCGTTTTTGGGTGGATCTAAAACTTATCTCTTATGTTTGCTTTTATTGCTAGTTATATTTCTTGTCGTGAAGTTTAGAAAATCTGAATTCTTTTTGCCTGCTCTTATTTGTTTTTTCTCATTATTGATTATTGTTTTTATTGTTTCAGCATCAAACCCATATCTGTACATCTATATAAAGCGTTTCATACTAATTGATACAAGGATGGGACTTTTTCATTCATTGACGACGGGAAGAACATCGATTTATGTTTCTTATATTTCTGAAATGCTTTCCGATCCCTTCCATTTGCTTTTTGGCCATGGGATAGATGTGGGGGCGTCAACCACAGTATTTGACAAGCATAGTGTAATTGTTGAATTATTTTGGGATTTTGGGGTATTAGCAGCATTTGTTTATTCTTTGTTCATTGGCAATATTTTAAAATTCAAATATCATAAAGCTCCAATCTATTATTTTCTTCCTATTCTCGTATTTCTTTTTTATGGACTTACCCTCCACCTAGTATACAAAGAATATATTTTGGTTGGATTTGTAATCTGCTATCTTTTCAATAAAAATTATCAAGAAAAACAAAGTGAGGCGCCTTGTTTAAATAAAAATCGCATAGAGAATTATGAGGTAAGCATATGAAAAATGTTTCGGTTTTTCTAAAAAATATATTTTCTCGCATGTTTCGCAGTATAGTATCCGCCTTTAATGCCTGTAAACTTTTTTTCCAATCTCTTTTCCGTTTTTTGAAAAATGAAAAAGCCTTGTTTCCGTTTTTAATGCTTTTCTTGGATTTTTTACTATTACAGTCATCGGCGCTCGTTATTTCATCTTCTTTATCAGCAAACAAGCCTATCACGCTTGCAGAAATCTCTTATCAATATAAGAATGAGAACGGTGAGTACCCATATGGTTTAATTTATTCTTACCAGCTTAATCAATCTTATTCAGAAATTGTTTTTCACGATCCAGAAAAAAGCAAAGAAGTTCGAAACATATTCTACAAAGAATCATGTTTTGACCTATACCCTGCAAATTGGGAGAACAATACCTCTCCTGCTTTGATCGAAGATGAGGATGGGAATGAGAAAAAAATCTCGCTGCTTCTATGGCCAAAGCACCACTACACACGAAGGGAATTTGCATACAAAATACCATTACTGTCCGGATTGGTGGAAGATTTTACTTCACCCAATGATATTTATGTTAGCAAAGAATATGCAGATATCCTTATCGCGAAAAACGGGATTCTTCCTGGAGAATATGACGAACTCATTCTTAATTACAGTGAAATTACAATACCTTATTGTATAAAAAATGGTTCACAAGATAAAAAAGTTCCAGTTTTTTACGATATTAAAGGCGTTTTCGATTCAAGTTCTGAAGAATACTTATACTACTACGGAATATTTGGCGAATTTTTCTTGGTAAATGAGTTTTTTAGTCTTGCAATCCCTTCTGTGACATTTTTTACCATGACAAGTGAAGTTTACCCGAATTGGAAATACCTCGATGTTTTGAACAACATTTATTCTTATGAGACAATACGAAAAAGCTCAGACTCTATAACCTCTTTCCCTTCGTGTGAATACAGGATGGCTTTTTTCGGCGACTTAAAATCGAATTATCCATTTTCTTCATTGAGCGATGGGAGCTCAAAATATTGGTCTCAACCAGCTAAAATGTACGAGTTCTATTCATCAAAATACGATGTTTCGTATATAGCGATTTTTGGTTTGCTAAATCTCATTTTATTCACCTTTTTATTTATTCTAGGCAAAATACTAATTGCTAAAGTCTTTCATTATTTTGACAAGGAGCATTTGAAACAAGGCTTACTGCAACTTTCACTTTTTTCTATCATTTTAGTCATTATTTCGTTTTTTCTTGGCATATATGGATTAATGCTCTTTCGCTTAATAATTCCCCCTCTAGCTTCTGTTATTGGCATGAATTATTGGAGCGTTGTGATTTTTTTGGTTGAGTTTATTGTTATCACTGTTTTCTCCGTTTTGAAAATCAGGAGGTTGATAAAGAGCCATGAGTAGAGTTTGCGTTTTAGTAACACAATTTTTCCCTTACGGAGAGAAAACTTTTTTAACAAACGAAATAAGAATGCTTGGCAACACTTTCGATAGAATATATATCTTTTGTTTTTCAAAATCAAATGATAACCCGGCGCCTCTCCCATCAGACGTTACAGTAATTCCATTGGCCATACATGAAAAAGCTTTCAGGAAGGTAAGGAGATTTCTTAGAGGTTTTTTTGATTCAAAAATACACATCGAAAACGACAACATTAAATCTAGACTTTTTTCTTATTATTCTAGAGGATGCGTTTCATATGCATATTCATTAATCAAAAAATATATTATAAAGAATAAGTGTCTAAGTAGTGATGATTCTGTCCTTTTTTATAGTTACTGGCTAAACGAAAACGCAACTACTATTTGTTACTTAAAAAAACATTTTGGCAAAAAGGTCCGAACCAGCATTGCTCTTTCAAGAGCTCACGGAACAGACGTCTATTCATATCGCCGTAAAAGTAATTTTATTCCCTTTCAAAAAGAAAACATCTCGCAATTAGATGGTGTTTATGTATGCTCACAAAATGGAACAAACTATCTTCGCTCTTGCTATCCTGAATATACAGATAAAATACATCTGCTTCACTTAGGAACTCCAGATTATGGCATCAAAAATTTCACCTATGGCAAAACAATAAATTTTGTAACATGTTCAATGATAATACCAGTAAAAAGGGTGATGCTTTTCGCGGAAGCGTTTATTGAAACGATTGAGAAAAAAACCAACATTCATTGGTATTGTTTTGGTGGAGGATATCTACTTCAAGAAATAAAAACATTTATTGAATCTGCATCTGGGAATGAGTTTGTGACATTTTTTGGTGATACACCAAATGAGATGGTTTTAGACTTTTATCAAAAAAATAATGTCTTTGCTCTTGTCAACACAAGTTCATCTGAAGGACTACCTGTTTCAATAATGGAAGCAATGTCATTTGGAATACCCTGCATCGCAACAAACGTTGGAGGAACATCCGATTTAGTCAACCAACAAAACGGCAGACTTGTTGATCCTAATATATCTAGTGAGGAATTAAGCAAAATATTGATAGAAGAAATCAATGAGTCGCCCGATTCTTATAGGAACAAAAGGAAAAATGCTCGAGATACATGGGAATCGACTGTTTCTGAGAAAAAAAATCATGAAAAGTGGAGAAAGATTATCCTTGATTGTTTTGGAAAAGATTTTTAATTATTTAGGAGATTGCTATGGCAAGTACAAAAACGTTTGTTAATTGTGAAAAAATAGATATTCTATTTTTCGATATTCCCTACAGCAATTTAAGAAGGTTTGGAAATGAGATTTCTAAGCATCTTAAGGCAATCGAAGGGAATGTTTCGATTGGTGGGATTTTTTGCAAAGCACCACCAAAAAATTACGATGGTTGTGTTTTTGATTCTTTGTTTTTAAGGAAAGATATCAAAAATATTGATTTGTTTTTTGAAAAGTATCATGTCCAAATGCTCGTGTTAACAAACCCAAGGGTTCCGGATCAGGAGCTTATGCTCCATGCAAAAAAGCATCACATAAAAATTGTAATGCTTCAGGAAGGAATTATTTTTAAAGGCACAAATATAAATGATGTGAGTACTAAAAATATCCTTTCAATTTTTGGTAAAATATCTTCTTTGGCAAAAACATTGAAGTATTTAAAAATACTTCATCGCATGTGCAAATATGACAAAAAAAGCTATATTGGTCTTTTGAAAAAAATCTTATCAGAAAAAATTAATATTACGTTGATTACAGCTGAATATTTTTCCGAAAAACTCAATGCAAATTTTATGTATACAATGGGGCATTATTGGGATAGTTATTTTATCGATAGCTTGGGATATAGTGAGTCGCAATTAGTCTTAATTGGCGACCATGATTTAGATGGGTTTGAAGAGCCAAGGAAGATTGAGAATGCGATTTGTTATGTTGCAAATGTTTTGGTGGAAGATGGAACAATCAAAAAGAAAGACTTTTTAGAATTTGTTGGATTTTTAGAAAAAAGCATAGATAAAACAACAAAATTATATGTAAAGCTTCATCCTAGGAGTGACATCAAATTATATAAAGCTTTAAATGACCATAATGTTACATTTCTAAGACACGAAGCATTGCCAAATGTTAAAGTGTATATTGGTCATCGTTCAACTCTTCTTGGAAGAGCACTATATATTTCTGACCAGTTAATGTTATGGAGATTTAAAAGCGAAGATATTTGCTTCTATGAAAAATTCGCGTCAGCGGTTTGCACGAATATGGCAGAATTGGCTTCCGCAATTGATAATTCAATCTCTAAAGAACACTCGAACGAAAAAAGAATTATCATTGAAGACTACTATTGGTGGAACAAAAATGGAGCATTCAATACATGCGCCAAACATATACATGCATATTTGAAAGGAGAAATAAGCAGTGAAAAATAAAGTTGTTGCATTGATGCCAATGAAGGGGCATTCGGAACGAGTCCCTAACAAGAACCTAAGAATGCTTTGTGGAAAACCTTTGTACCAGTGGGTTGTTGATGCTCTTTTGGAAACAAAGGAGATTTCCAAAATACTTATAGATACTGATAGCCAAGAGATAATAGAAGACATTAAAAAAGCATATGTGACACCAAGAGTGATTGCTTTTAGAAGACAGGAATTCCTTCTGGGAGATTTTGTTTCTATGAACGCCATCATTAATTATGATATTTCTTTGTGTGATGAGAAGTTTTTCATGCAAACGCACGCAACAAATCCTTTATTAACATCCAAAACTATTAAAGAAGCCATCCAATTGTTTTTTGACAATCAAAAGCAAAATGACAGTGTTTTTGCAGTAAACAAGATACAGTCTAGGCTTTATGACAAAAATTGCAATCCAATTAACCATAATCCAAAAGAAATGCTTAGAACCCAGGATTTAGATCCTATTTATGAAGAAAACTCGAATTTTTACATTTTTTCAAAAGAGTCTTTTTTTAAGGCCCAAGAGCGTCGAATCGGTTTGAAACCATTGTTGTTTGGCATGTCAGAATTAGAATCTGTAGATATTGATTTCGAAGATGACTTTATTTTGGCGGAATGTATAATAAAAGCTACGAGGCATGAAAAATGATTAATTTAAAAGAAAGACTGAAACTCAAACAACCGACTTTTGGGTCATGGATAAATATTGGCAATCAGTTCATTGCTGAAATAATGGCGCAGGCTGGTTTTGAATGGATTGTTGTTGACATGGAACATACCTCAATAACATTTGAACAGCAGCAACAATTAATCCAAGCGATTGAATTGTCGGGTTCTGTCCCGCTTGTTCGAGTTGATTCAAATAACGAGCAAAGTATTAAAAAGGCTTTGGATGCAGGCGCCCGTGGAATCATCATTCCAATGATTAACACCCTTGATGATGCAAAAAAAGCTTTAAGTTATGTCTATTATCCACCTAGAGGCGTAAGAGGCGTTGGCTTGAGTCGAGCACAAAAATATGGGTTTGGTTTCGAAGAGTATAAGAAGTGGTTATCAAGTGACTGTGTTGTTATTGCTCAAATCGAACATGTTGATGCGATAAGAAATTTGAAAGAGATTTTGTCATTAGATGGCATTGATGCTTTTCTTATAGGGCCATATGATTTGTCGGCCTCGCTTGGAAAACCAGGTGATTTCGCCCAGAAAGAGGTGGTTAAAGCTCTTAAACAGGTCGATGATATTAGTGCATCGATAAATGCTACAAAAGGGTACCACCTAGTTCATCCCACCAAGAAGGGAATTGATGATTTGCTAGATTCCGGATACACTTTTTTGGCTCTAGGCGTTGATGAAATATATCTTGGCAGTTCTTGCCGTGATATAATTGAGATAGCAAAAAAGAAAGTAGGATAGAAAATATGGGCTATTATTTTGATTATTGCGATGATATTATTCGTGGCTTAAAAGGGTTATGTGTGACCGATGGAAAGGGAAACACAATAGATCATGAGAAAGCATTTGATATTTTTGCATCGAAAGTTAAGCAAGTATCTGAAGAAAGTGGGTTTGTTTTCTTTTGTGGAAATGGCGCAAGTTGCACAATGGCAGAACATATGTCTCATGACTTTTTCCAGAATGCCTTTGTTAACACTCAAACATGTGCCGAAACAGCGCATATAACTGCAATTAGTAATGATATCAGTTATGAGGATGTTTTTGCATTTAGGATTAAACGTATAATGCGGCCTATTGATGCAATTGTTGCAATTTCATCTTCTGGAAACTCAAAAAATATATTGAAAGCAGTTCAAAGTGCGAAAGAAAATGGAAGTTTTGTTATTACTATTTCAGGCAAAAAAGAAGATAATTCGCTAAGAAAAATGGGCAATCTCAATTTTTATGTCAAATTAGACACATATGGGATGGTAGAATCCGCTCACGCGGTCCTTCTCCATTCTCTTTTAGATTATTATCTAGATAAATTTTACCAAGGGAGACATTAGTATGAAGGTACTCGTATCCGCTTCTTCTTTTTCCTGTGAAAAAGCAAAAGAACTAGCAAAAAGCAAGAATATTGAATTGGTTTTCAACCCCTTTTCGAGGAGACTAACCGAGAACGAGATATCTGAATTAATCCCCGATTTTGATGGTTTACTTGCCGGTCTTGAACCTTTAAACACGAATGTTCTAAAAAGAGCTAAAAAATTAAAAGCTATTGCAAGAATCGGCGTAGGAACGGACAATGTAGACTTTGCTGCTGCAAAATCATTAAATATTAAAGTCTCAAATACCCCAGATGCCCCCACAGAGGCGGTGGCTGAAATGACTGTCTCTGCTCTTTTATCTATTTTGCATAGAATTATCCCTTCAAACGAAATCATCCATAATGGCGAGTGGAAAAAGATTATGGGTTCATCAATTAAAGGGCTCAATGTTTTGATAATCGGATATGGAAGAATTGGCAGAAAAACCGCAGAATTATTAATGAAATTTGGCTGTAACATATTAGCCTACGATCCTTTTCAAAAAGAATATTCCAGCAAGGATTTAAAAGAGCTTTTGGGCAAATCTGATGTTATCAGTATCCATGCCTCTGGCGAAAAAGAAATACTTACGTCAGAATTATTTAGTTTTATAAAATCCGGCTGCATCATCTTGAACAGCGCAAGGGGAAAATTAATCAATGAAGAGGCTTTATTTGAAGCAATTCAAAGGGGTAAAGTAAGTTGGTTCTGGGGAGATGCTCTCTGGACAGAACCATATGTCGGTGATTTGGTTAAATGCAAAAATGCGATATTAACCCCTCACATTGCCACTTACACTGTGGACTGTAGAAATGATATGGAATATCAAGCAATGTCAAATCTAATTAAAGATTTGGGAATGTAGGAGTTCAAAATGTTAACTGTTTTAATCACTGGCGCATCTTCGGGCATAGGAGAAGCTATTTATAATCTTTACAAAGAAAAGGGATATAGAATTATTGCTCCAACCATTGATGACTTAGATCTTTCAGATAGAGAGTCTGTTTTATCATTCATTGAAAAACACAAAGAAGAAAAAATTGACATTCTTATTAATGATGCAGGAGTCAATTTTGTTAACGACATCGAAAACGTTAATCTGAGAGATTTAGACTACATGATGTCGGTAAATCTTTTTGGACCAATTCTTTTACTTAAAGCATTTGTGCCCTCAATGAAGAAAAACAAATTCGGACGTATTGTGAATATATGCTCGATTTGGAGCCAAATATCACGTCCAGGACGTTCAATTTATAGTGCAACAAAAAGAGGTTTAAGCGGAATAACCGAAACGCTTGCTGTTGAATTAGCAAAAGACAATATCATCGTAAATAGTGTATCGCCTGGATTTACATTGACCGAGCTAACCAGACGAACCAACACCCCTGATGAAATTAAAACCATTAATGAAAAGATTCCACTTGGAAGAATGGCTGATCCACAAGAGATAGCTCGTGTTGTTTTTTTTCTAGGAAATGAAAACAACACATATTTGACAGGACAAAACATCACTGTTGATGGAGGCTTTACGAAAATATGATAATACATTCAATATTTAGAGACTATTCCGCTTCTTTTTATTCAGATTTTACCTTTTTAAATGAAATCAAAGCCATTCCAAATAAATATTTCGTCGTCGATAAGAAAGTCTATGATTTATATCGCGAGGAGCTTGATCCTTTACTAGATTCATTGGTTTATTTTGTTGATGCAAATGAAGAGAGCAAAACTGAAGTTACCGCTTTTAAAATCATTGATCAATTAATTAAATTGCCGACAAAGCGTAACACAAATTTGATAGTTATCGGGGGAGGAATTGTCCAAGATATTTCCTGCTTCCTTTCTTCTATTTTATATAGAGGCATATCTTGGTTTTTTGTTCCCACCACCTTACTTGCCCAAACGGACAGTTGCATTGGAAGTAAGTCATCTATTAATTACCTTGATTACAAGAATTTGATTGGCACCTTTTATCCTCCAAGCAAAATTTTTATTAGTTCAGCATTTTTAGGCACGCTTTCTCAAAAGGACTATTTAAGCGGCGTCGGCGAAATGATGAAATGTGCTCTCATGGATGGAAAGAACGCCTTTAACGAAACATCTTCACACATCGATGGTCTGCTGAATAGAGACCATTCAACTGTGCTTTTCGAAATAAAAAAGGCCCTATCTTTTAAGAAAAAGGTCATCGAAATTGATGAATTCGACAAAAACTATAGAAATATAATGAACTATGGACATACCTTTGGACACGCGATTGAATCGACTTCACACTTTCAAGTTCCGCACGGTCAAGCTATTGCGATTGGTCTATTAATCGCCAATGAAATTTCTGTTAAACGTGGTCTTTTAAAGACTGATTACAATAAGGAAATCCGATTAGCGGTGGCTCGCATTTTAAGCAAAGAATTGCTAAAAAATGAGTATCTATCCAATAACGTTATCGAAAAAATGAAGAAAGACAAAAAATTCCTTGGCACATTCCATAGTTGCATTTTATTAAGCGACACAGAAATAAAAAAATACAATGATGTGACTGATAGCGAAGTTGCTGACTCTCTTGAAAAAATACGAAATGATTTTTGCGAGGATTAACGATGCTTAAATCTTTTAGACTAAATGACAATATTTCAATATCTGATTCAATCCAGGATCAAACGCTTTCTCTTGAAGAATGGAGAATTTCAGAGAAAACAGTTAAAAAAATCAGAAATAAGGAGATTAGAGACCACCCCTGTCCTGGCTGTCATTCTTCAAAAAGCTTAGTTTTTTTTGAGAAGTGGGGTGTTAAATATTTAATTTGCCAAGATTGTGGCAGCATCTATGCTATTTGCGCCCAGAACGAGATAAATGATTTCAATAAATCGACCGAATTGTTATCTTTGAGAGAAAGTTCAAATTATCAAAAAGATGCGTTCAATAGGCGAATAGCTACGTGGAAAGATTTTCTCGAATGGCTACAGTTTAGAATTTTCCGTTTCACTGGAAAAAAAGCAGGGCTTTCCGTCTTAGATTATGGAAACAGATATGTTGGTTTCATTGAATTAATTTCACATCATGACATGTTTGCTTCATATTCTTTATACGATTCGATAATAAAAACACAATACAGCATCTCTAGTACAGGTGAAAAACGATACGATGCCATTCTATATTTCAACAAGATTCAGCAATCTTTGAACCCCTTACATGATTTTTTAGCTTTAAAAGATAGACTAACTAGCGACGGTCTTCTGTTTTTCCAATCAAGAGTGAGCAGCGGATTTGATATTTTGACCTTGAGAGGCTTAAACGATAAGATCTTTCCCTTTGAACAAATTTTCATTCCTTCAAAAGAAATTCTTTGTTCTTTGCTCAAGGAAGCGGGTTTTGAAATACTTGAGATTACAACTCCTGGTGAACTTGATGTTAATTACGTTTATCAAAGAAGAAAAGAATTGAATAGCGATAATTTGTTCACGAGGTATATGTTCAATACAGCCTCACCAGAAACTCTGGTAGAATTCCAAAGATTTTTGCAAAAAAATAGTATGAGTTCGTTTATTCAAATAATCGCCAGAAAGAGGTAATTGTGAAAAAGATACGTGTAATCATTATTGGCATGGGTAAAATGGGTAAAATACGACTCAATGCTTTTCTCCAACACGGCGGCTTTGAAATTGTGGGATTGTGCGACAGTAATCCACAAATGCTTTCAAATTATAACAATTACCCATTGTTTTCCGAATGGAAAGAATGTATTGATAAAGCTAAACCAGACGCAGTGTTTGTTTGTGCAATCAATTACTTAATTGCGGATATTGTTTGCTATTCTTTAGAAAAACATTGCCACGTTTTTTCTGAAAAACCACCTGGAAGAAATTTAGAAGATACTTTAAGAATGAAAGATTCTTTCGAAAAGAATAGCGACTACGTTTTGAAATTTGGTTTCAACCACCGATATCATAATTCGATTATTGAAGCGAAGGCTTTACTTGATTCCAATACTTTAGGAAAACCAGTATGCATTCGTGGAATATACGGAAAAGCCGGTAATTTAAATTTTGCGAACGAATGGAGAAATAATCCCTTATATTCTGGCGGAGGAATATTGCTTGATCAAGGCATTCACATGCTAGATTTAATTCGATATTTTCTTGGAGATATTGCTGAGGTCTTTTGTAGCGTTGATAATCTAGTCTGGAAAAATATACCAACCGAAGATTCTGTTTACGCGATTTTTAAAACTAGCGGTGGACAGATTGCATCACTACATTCTAGCTGTATTCAATGGAAACATAAGTTTGACATGGATATTATTTGTGAAAATGGGTATATTGCGCTAAATGGCATTTTAACCTCTACTCAGAGTTATGGTGAGGAGCACATTACCTTCTATAAAAAAGATTTAGAATTCACTAGCGGGAAAATGGGTAATCCAATAGAGACCACAATGTGTTTTGATAAAGATAGCTCATGGGATATTGAAATTGCCGAGTTTTATGATGCGGTCGCTAAAGGAAAGCCACTCCAGAATGGCACAATTTATGACGCAGTTGAGGTAATGAAATTAATCGACAAAATATATAAACAAAAGGGAGAAAATTTATGATTATTGATAAGATTGAAAATTTGGGAAGATATATTCCCCCATCGTTGTATAGCAAAATAAGGAAGGGATTGACCGAGATTAACAAGGATACTCCTAATGGACTGTATCCTGTTGATGAAAACGTTTTCATTAAAGTAATGGACTACGACCTTATGAGCAGAGAAGAGTGTAAGATTGAGGCTCACAATGAGTATGTTGATGTCCAATCAGTCCTCATCGGAGAAGAAGGTGTTGGAATTTTCGACCGCGAAACTCTTTCCGAAATAGTTCCTTACTCAGCAGAAAAAGATGTTGTATTTTTTTCTAAAACTGGTTCACAAAGAAAACACGAGATTACAGTTCACGAAAATGAATTCGTTTTGTTATTTCCCAACGAAGCCCACAGTCCAAAACAGTTGATGAGTAACAATATCAAACATGTTAAAAAATTTGTGATTAAAATTAAAGTTTCTTTAATTAGTAAACGAGGATAAAGGGTGAAAATCTGTCACGTAACATCTGCTCATAGAAATGATGACCCCCGCATTTTTCAAAAAGAGTGCAAAACACTCGCGGCGAAAGGTTATCAAGTGTTTTTTGTTGCACCAGGAGAAAGTTTCATAAAAAACGGAGTCAAGGTGGTAGGAATCAAGAAGAAAAATTTTAAAGGGTTCCTTGGAAAGATTGAGAGAGTTTTGTTTTACTCCAAAAAAATAGAGAAAGTTGCGCGCTCCTTAAATTGTGACGTCTACCATTTCCATGATCCAGATATGCTAAAAACAGCAATTCGAATCTCAAAAACAGGGAAAAAAGTAATCTTCGATTTTCACGAAAACTATTATGATTCAATTTTAAAAAATGAAAGAACCTCAATTCCAAAATTTGTTCGTAAATTAACGGCCAAAGTATATCGTAGATTAGAATTAAAAGCATGCAAACGTATCTATGGATGCATCGTCGTAAACCCTGAAATGATGAATATTTGGAAATCAAAATCCAACAATATCCTTCAAATAACTAATTTTCCATTGTTAACAAAATGTCCAGTTATTAATGACAAAAAAAATAATATAATTATTTTCGCCGGAAAAAACCCAATGAACTATTCGCAAGAAACATTTGTAAAAGCAATGTCCTTTAATCCAAATATTAAGTACCAAATATATGGCGATATCAGCAAAGAGAATAAAAATAATTTATTCTCGCTCTCTCCTAATAATATTGAGTTTAAAGGGGTCGTTCCTTTTGATAAAATGTATCAAGCTATATGCCAAGCAGATATTGGAATGGCTGTAACGAGCATGTTTTCCGAAGGGGATAAGAATGAGGGTTCAATTGGAAATACTAAACTTTTCGAATATATGATGCTTGGGGTTCCAGTGATATGCAGCGATTATGTTTCTTGGAAAAAAATTGTTGAAGGGAACGAGTGCGGCATCTGTGTCAATCCAAATGACATTTCTGCCATAAAGGCCGCCATTAATACAATTTTGGCCGACAAAGATTTGGCCGACAAAATGGGCAAGAATGGAAGAAAAGCAATTGAAGAAAAATATAATTGGTCTAATGATGCTGAAAAACTCTTAAGTTTTTACCAAAGAATCGAAAATGAAATAGGAGAATAGATGTGAATAAGAATATTGTTGTAGTCGGATTGGGATATGTTGGTTTATCGCTTTCTGTTCTATTGGCGCAAAATAACCATGTTAAATGTGTTGATATCGCAAAAGAAAGGGTGAATTTAGTCAATTCTAAAAAATCTCCAATAGTTGATCAGTACATTACTGATTATTTAGCAAATAAAAAATTAGATATTCACGCTACTGTTGAGTCTACTGGATTGTATGGTTGGGCTGATTTCATTCTAATTGCGACACCCACCAACTATGACCCTGAATCAAATTGCTTCGACACAGGGTCCATTGAAAGCGTTTTGAAGGATATTAAAGCAAGTGGAACAGATGCGACCATAATTATCAAGTCAACAATTCCAATTGGTTACACAAAAAGAACAAGAGAATTGTTTGCTCTGCCCAACCTTTTGTTTTCCCCTGAATTTCTTAGAGAAGGAAATGCATTAAGAGACAATCTCTTTCCTTCAAGAATTATTGTTGGCTTAACCGATGATTCCACAACATTGAAGGAAAAAGCACAATCTTTCGGTGAACTGCTAAATGAAGGAGCAATCGAAAAGACCGACATTATTTTAATGAGGTCTATTGAATCAGAAGCAGTTAAATTATTTGCTAATTCTTATCTTGCTACTCGAGTGGCTTTTTTTAATGAATTAGATACGTATGCCGAGATGAACAATCTCGATTCAAAAAGCATTATCCATGGAATGTGCAAAGACCCGCGTATTGGAGATTTTTATAATAATCCATCTTTTGGTTATGGCGGTTATTGCTTACCAAAAGATACAAAGCAGCTTGCTGCAGAATTTGTTGATATTCCAAATAATCTTATCGATGCAATAGTCGCTTCAAATGTAACAAGAAGCAAGTATGTCGCAAATAGGATTGTATCATTGGCAAAAAAGAAATCGAAAACACCAATTGTTGGAGTCTATCGGCTGATAATGAAAGCGGACTCCGATAATTTTAGAAGTAGTTCAATTCAAACTGTAATTTCGGTTCTCAAAGAAAATAACATACAGATGGTTTTGTATGAGCCATCTTTGCAAGAAAGTTCTTTTAATGGCATTCCCTTAATGAATGATTTTCAAGAGTTTGCAAATTTATCGACAATTATCATATGCAATCGAATTGATGATAAGATCGAAAAAATTGATATGTCAAAAGTGTATACTAGAGATATATATAGGAAGAATTAAAATGAGATACGCACTGATTGGCTGTGGAAGAATTGCGATTAATCACTTGCTTGCCGCAAACAAGAATAATTTAGATATTGTTGGGCTATGCGATTTAATTCCTGAACATATTGACCTCCTGAAAAATAAATGCAATTTTGATACAAGTGGCACAAAAAAATATCAAGATTACAGACAAATGATTGAAGAGCAAAAACCTGATTTGATTTCCATTGCTACAGAAAGCGGAAAGCATGCAGAGATTGCTAAATACTGTATTGAGAATTCGGTTAATGTCATTATTGAAAAACCAATGGCAATGTCGATTAATGATGCTCAAATGCTAATAGATTTGGCCCATTCCCATCATGTGAAAATATGCGTATGCCACCAAAACAGATTTAATGCCGCGGTTGTTGCAGCAAAGAAAGCCATTGATGAGAAAAGGCTAGGCAAGATTTCTCATGCGGCAATTTCCGTTCGATGGAATCGTAACCAATCATACTATGATCAGGCAAAATGGAGAGGCACTTGGGAGCAAGATGGCGGAACATTGATGAATCAATGCATCCATGGAATTGACTTGTTATTATATCTTGTTGGCAGTGATGCGATAACTGTGATGGGCCAAACAAGGCAACAACAGCACAATTACCTTGAAGCAGAAGATGTTGGAATGGCTGTTGTGTCCTTTGAAAATGGTGCTATTGCAACAATAGAAGGAACGGTTAATGTTTTTCCAAAAAATTTAGAAGAGACGTTGTATCTTTTTGGTGACAAAGGGACAATCAAAATAGGTGGCACTTCAACGAACACTATAGAGATTTGGCAATTCACCGATACAAAAAGCGAGGATGAACATACTTCAAAATTAGTTGAAGAAACATCAAATGTTTATGGAAATGGTCATTCGCTATTATTTAAAGACATGATTGATGCTATTAATCAAAATAGAAGTCCATTGATTGATGGCGAAGCGGGAAAGAGAGCTTTAGAAATTGTTCTTTCCATATATAAAAGTACTTTAACAGCTAGTCCAATCAAGCTTCCACTTACTAACTTCTCATCAACCGATATGAAAGGATGCTTCAACAAATGAAAATTCAATTAATGAACCTCGAGAGACAATATGCTGAAAAAAAACAAGAATTTGACAAAGCTGTTTTGGATGTTTTATCGAGCGGAAAGTACATCGGCGGAGAGATTGTTAACAAATTTGAAAAAGAATTTGCACTACACCTCGGTGCATATTACTGTGTTTCATGCGGAAACGGAACCGACGCTCTCGTAATTGCTTTAAGAGCACTAGGGATTGGGCGAGGTGATGAAGTGATTACTGTTTCTTTCACCTTTTTTGCTACGGCTGAAAGCATATCTGCAGTTGGAGCCACCCCAGTTTTTATTGATGTCGACAAGGATACCTATTGTATGGATCCAAAATTAATCGAAGCAAAAATTAACAAAAATACAAAAGTGATTCTACCTGTTCATATTTATGGAAATCCATGTGAGATGGATGAAATCATGGCAATTGCAAAAAAGCATGGTTTATATGTCATTGAAGATTGCGCTCAAGCTGCTAATTGCAAGTACAAAGGCGTAAATGTAGGAACGATTGGCGACGTTGGATGTTTTTCTTTCTTTCCGACGAAAATCATGGGGTGTGCTGGTGACGGCGGTGCAATAATATCAAACAACAAAAGAATTTCTGATGCTTGCAGATCTTACAAATTACATGGTTCTGGTCTATTAGGCTTTGAAGTAATGAAGGAAGAATATCTTCGAGAAGGAAAGACGCTGCCACAAGATATTAATATCGGCGCAGACAAGTACCACAATTACTTAATTGGCTACAATTCTAGATTAGATGCAGTTCAAGCTGCTTTGTTATTAGCAAAACTAAAATATTTAGATGACTACATCATTCGAAGAAGAGACAATGCAAAAAAATATATGGCATTGCTAAAAGGCTCCAAATACCAAATTCAAACAGAAAAAAAATATGCTCAACATGGTTACTACGTATTTGCTGTTGCCATTGATAACGCAAAAGACATTATGGCTCAGTTGAATGCTGAAGGCGTTGAAGTTCATACATATTATCCAGTTCCATTGCATTTGCAGGGCGTATACGCAACGCTCGGATACAAGAGAGGCGATTTGCCAATTACAGAATGGCTATCTGATCATTCATTTGCTATTCCGGTTTATCCTGAATTGAAAAACGAAGAACTTAATTTTGTAGTTCAAAGATTGTTAGAATATGGAAAATAAGTCACTTATTCATCCAACCACCATTATTGATAAAACAGCAACCATTGGTGAAGGAACCAGAATATGGTGTTTTTGCCAAATTATGTCTGACGTAACCATCGGGAAAAATTGCAATATTGGAAATAATTGCTTTTTGGAAAGCAGAGTAAAAATTGGAAATAGGGTTACTATTAAAAACAATGTTGCGTTGTATTCGGGAGTGATATGTGAAGACGACGTCTTTCTTGGACCAGATTGTGTTTTTACTAATGTGCTGAATCCAAGAAGTTTTATATCCAGAAAGGATTCTTTTTTGCCAACAATAGTCAAAAAAGGTGCCACTATTGGCGCAAACGCTACTATTATCTGTGGAAACACCATTGGCGAATATGCTCTTGTTGGTGCTGGAAGCGTTGTGACAAAAGATGTTTTGCCGCACGAATTAGTTTACGGCAATCCTGCTCGCACACATGGATATGTATGCGAATGCGGCGAGGTATTAAATAGTGACCTTGAATGCCCACGTTGTGGGACAAAATATTCCTTTTCGAAAGGTAGAATAATTAAAATATAGGCGGTTTTGAACCAACCACGAATTAGAACTTACTTTCAAAAAAGAATCGTTTGTCTTCTTTGTTTGGGTTAATTGCAAAAAATAATACAATCAGTGCTCCTCCAACAATAACATCGAGAACTAGCAACACATATATATTGAATTTTCCAATAAAACTTAAACCGAAAAAACATGCTGCAGAGATAATGAAAATTATGATGAAATGCAGCAATATTTTCCATGTAAAAACAGATTTCTTGTATATTACTATCGTTTCAATATATTTGATCACATTAACCACAATTTCTGATATTGTGGTGGCTAGTGCCAACCCAATTGCTCCAATTCCTTTCAACAAAAAAGCAAACAACAAGAAAACACCAATGTTAATTATTCCATTAATGGTTTCGAGCTTTTCATGACCCGACATTGCCAGCATTGTTCCATTTGGACCGCCAAGCAAAGTTCCTAATAAAAGACCAATGGTAAGAACCACTAAGATAGGCCATTCGGCGCTATATCCGTTAATCCCTCCTGAATCGAAAATGCTGAGCAGATATTTCGCTTGCAAACAAATTCCAGTGCAAAAAGGGATGATAAAATAAGCGTTTATGCGATTAATTTTTTGGCAGAAACGAATCAATTCTTCCTTCTCGTTTTTTAAAGAGGCAAAAACTGCCCTTGAAAGGGATGCAATGGTGGTTGTGAAAATATGACAAATAGAAATAATCTGTACAGATAATGCTATTGTGCCCGTTAATGCTCCCGTAGAATCATAATACAAAGTACCAATCACCTTCGCCAAAGAAGTATTCAGCGTATATGTAGAAGCAATCAGGAAAAAGAATAACAGAGAAACCAGTTGTTTTTTTCCAAAACGAAAATCAGTTTTTCTTATCAGTCTAATCAAAAAAGGAATTGTGGTAATTAGGTAACACCCTGTGTACAAAAACAGATATATTTGAGGGAATTCTTCGTTTTTATTAAAAGCAAAGATTGCAACTATTGAACATATTAATAACAAGAACTTTGGAATAAAAGTCGACAGTGAGGATAGTATTGTTTTATATGTCCCGAGCAAATATGAACTTATCATTGTTATGCTTATTAAAAGATATGAACAGAAAAACACCATTAATATTACAATTATGTTACTGGCTAGGAAACTGCTGAGAAGATAGTAAGATACAACGAAAAACATAGGGAAAACGATAATCAGCCAACAATTGACTAATAAAAAGCACTTTGTGAAAAAACCTTTTTTGTTGTCAGCAAATTGCGTTTCTTTATTTAAAAAATATTGCATTCCTATTAGCCCAATTACACTCACAATGTTTATTATTCCTACATATGTTTGAACTATCCCGTAAATTTCTTTTCCTAAAGGTCTGGCGACAAAATAGGTGGTCATTAAAGAAACAATGGCAGATAAACCTGAAAAAAGTATGGGCAAAATCTTCTTCCAACTAACGCGTTTCAAGATATTCATTTAAACATTCTATTAGAATACACAAAGAAAATAAAGTTTTATCAAAATAAGCATGAGACAAACATACAATGAATTTGTTCGGCCTAATCATGTAATGGGTATCAAAAAGACCATCGATGAAATGATTATTCAATAAGATTATCGTACAAGTTGCCAAAAATAAAAGACTTCAAAGTATTAAGCCCACATATATTTCAGTTAAAGAAACCCCGCCGTCTCTTTATGATAAGCAAACGGAATATATCAACTGTTTGAATATAAATTACTTGGTAGTTTTCTTAAAGGCAGACAATATCGTGTACTAATGTCTCAGGATTAAAGGATATATATGCTTTACGTGTTAACACTGACGAAAGGAATCGTTTATCTCTTCCTTTCCTTGAGGGATTCATGATAACAATGCCTAATTGATTAGGATCCTCATTGATGAACTTGCTAGCATCATTCTAATATAATTTAATACTAACTATTTTAGTATTTCCTTTGGCGTTTAATGGTCTCACAATCAGAAGATGTTGGAAAAATCCAAAACTGGCGACACAAGTGTGGAAGTGTTCAAATCATAAGTAATAACTTGTCGATCGGATAATGTATAAACAAAACCATCAATCATCGCCGCGCGATCAACGTTGACATAATATTGTTCACTATCGGCATGCTCAATAATAATTGGCTCGGCAATTGGTGATTCTTTGGTGAAATCGACCTTAAATAAATAGTAGTAGCTGTGATAGTTGCTGTACCAATTTAATTCTTCTTCGGATTCTCCATCTGTCGTGTATCCATATTCATAGGCTTGGACAGGGAAACCAAATACGCCATGGTCAACCGAGACGAGTAATGCTTTATGGTTCCAAAGAGCTTCCGAATAACTGTAGGCCCAAGTCGACTGGGTTTCAGTTTGATTAACAGTTAATTCATATGTTTGAATTTCGCTAGCGCTTCCAGCGGTGACATCATAGGCGGTCAATTTTATTCCTTCTACTGTCCCAAACTCATTTGCTTGATAGCCAAGACCTAACAAGTTATTTTCACCCCACGGGTGTTGATAAGCATCAAAGCCCGGCAAATGAACTTCATCAGTGATGATTGGGGCGCTAGGCTCCGATAAATCGATGATATAAAGGGGATCAGTTTGGAGGAAGGTCACGATGTAGGCTTGGTCCTCTAAAAATCGCACTGACTGAATACTTTCTCCGGGTTTACCAAGGCCTTCGCTCAAATGAGCGATTAAATCAAAAGTCTGGTTTTCGGGATTAATTTCTAATATGTATAAGTGGTTTCTCACAACGCGCTGATAATCGTACCAATAATAATTAGTGACAGTTTTCCAAATCGCACCTTGATATGTGGTCGCCACCCTTAAATAGCCATCGTATTCATCCATGGAGAATTGGTTGAGCATTCCTCCATCAACAATTGCTGCCCCCACAAATGTCATATCAGCTGTCGTAACATCGATGCTGAATTGACTGATGGTCATGGTCTGACCGTATGAGTTTTCGTTACTAATCCAGTTCGTGTCGGCTACATAGAGATTATTGAGCGACACATAGATTTGTTTATAGCTATAGCCCGCTCCTAGATATGCGCTAGCGGTATATTCAATCTGATTAGGATCATTATCGAGTTTAATTCCGGTTAAGACTGTCATTCCATTGGCAGGTGTCTCTTCAAAATAGAATATGTCGTCATAATCAATGTACTCAGGCGTCATGCTCCCATTAATGAGAAATTGAGGTCTCAATTCGGTTTCTTGCTCATATGTATAAACGTATTTGTGACCAACAAGAAATAGACTGTCTTCAATTAATCGGTGATCAAGGAAGTTGCTATCAGTCTCCATTTGATAGACTATTTGAAGGGTATCACGGTCATAAACGACGACTGTTCCAGTCGGGTACCACCACATCATTTCAATGCAGGCGAGATCATCCCCATCATAAGCAATTGGGCATCCCCCGCCCGTGTAACTATCAAAAGTATATCCAACGACTATCAAATAATGATCGAGCAAATAAAGCGAATCAGTAAAAGTGTTGCCTAAATCAATTTCACTCTGATAATGGATGACGTGATCATTATCAACATCAAAGATGTGTATCTGATTCATATAACGCGGAGCGTAATAGATTTGATATCCATCCGTCTTAACGATGTCACCTTCATCGACACCTTCCACTTGGACATTGGTGCCTGTGTAATCGCGTTGTTCACCTTCTCCAGGGGTCATTTCATTATCAAAGTATCCGGTTTCGCTCAAGCCGCCATATTGATTTTGTTCAGCTTCGTTAATTAATGATAAGAGTTTGTTTTTAGAGCCAACTTCTTTGAGTTGTGTTTGATTAAAAGTTGGATTAGATGTGCTGGACCCACAAGAGGTCCCAAGTGAAACAAAAGAAAACAGACCAGCACTCAATAATAATGTTTTAAAAATTGATTTCAAGTTCAACATAATTGAATCCCCCTTGGCAGAAACCTGTAGAGAAGATAGGTCCACAATAGAAATCGCGGAGCATTCACCTCTCCAATCCCATTATACTTCTTAGGATAATTGCGAATATGAAAATCAATTTAACTAATCATTTTCGAGTTCAAAGGAATTGGCGTTTCATCTCATAACAAAAGATATATGAGAGCAGATATGATTATTGTGGACTTTTTAAATTAAGAAATAAAAAGAGAAATAATTAAGCTTCAATAGAAGGAATTAAATCTTCTATAACATATACTTTCCAAGCTGGTTTACTGGCTAAGTAATCTAATTGCCAGGCAGTGAAATAAAGTTCAACAGCGATGCTATAATCTGCATAATCGGTTAAGACACAGTATTGCTCTAATTGATTCCACTCAACATTCCAGCAAGATGGGTTTTCGATATCCACCATGCCTTTTTCGTTTTGAGCGGTGGTTCTTGAAGTGATGACAGTGGAATCACCAGAATAATCGGTATCAGCGAGGGTGACATAATATTTTCCAGCGATGCTGTAATAGCTAACATAGACTGTGGATTTATAGATATTGCCGTAGTCCGTGATGAATGTATCAAATCTAGAATTTGTGTCATCTTGATTAGTTTGTTTCTTTTTGAAGTTAGTAATTGTTGTGCTGACTGCTTTTGAGGTGTCAACATCACCAACAACTTCACTGCTGATGCGAACACCTAACGCTCTTAAAGCGGGGGAGTAGTTTTGAAGAGTAATCATACCAACGATGTCGTAGGTACTACCAATAGAGAAAGAAACTCGATCTCGAACGACTTTCATGACCTTTTCGCCATCAGTGAAGAGATAAACATCACCACTCTT
>JBAYFA010000002.1:0-27496 GCA_041667425.1 Bacilli bacterium | reverse complement strand
TGAATCCCCCAATAAATGATGTAATAACAACATACGCAATCATCGGTGACAATAACGGAACTGTAATCCGTAAAAACGTACGAGCTTTCGACGTTCCATCAATTTTAGCCGCTTGATAATATTGTTTATTGACGGTTTGTAGTCCACCTAATAAAATTAAAATTTTAAAAGGAAGAGCTTTCCAAATAATATAAATACAAACAACCATCATATTAGCACTCCAAGAAGACCCTGGATTAACCCAGTTAATCGCATTCACTCCGAAGATACCAATGATATTGTTAATAATTCCAGCTGTTTGAACAATATTACCTGCTCCAACTTGCGTAAACATCACATTAAATACCATTCCTATAGCAATTGAATTGGTAACATAAGGAAGGAAAAAGATAGTTTGTAATGTTTTTTGTAACGGTTTTATAGCATTAAGACCGACCGCAACTAATAGGGCAAGTGTTGTTGAAATAGGAACCGTAATGACACACAATAACAAGGTATTTTTCAAACAAACTTGAAAATCGGAATAATTGACAACCGTTTTAAAATTTTCAAATCCAAAAGAGAATGATTCTCCACCCACAATAGCAAGGCCATTGTATCCTTCTAAAAACGCAATTCGAAACGTATTTATCAAAGGATAGAACGAAAATATTCCCAGTAAAATTAATGCAGGGGCTAGATAGGCCCATGCTTTCCACTGATGCCTATTATCTACCATATTATTTTACCTTGAACCGAATTCTTTCTTCTGTCTCCTTATGGAAAAGGAAGATTTTATTCGGTTTCACACGGAATTTAATGGTTTTATCTTTTGCATTAAAAGGATAGTCCGCATCAACAATGGAACGAATAACTGGAGTGATTGCGGCTTCATTTTTAGTAATAATTGTTACATCACGTCCCATCACTTCAAGACTGACTAACTCAGATTCAAGGGGCCCTTCTTCATCCGGAAGGAACCCTTCAGGACGAATACCAATAAACACCTCTTGATCCGAAACGTTTTTAACGTTTAAGATTGGGTTGTTGCCTATCAATACCACCCCTTTTTCTACTTTCCCATTAAATACATTAATAGGAGGGGTTCCTAAGAATTTTGCAACAAACAAATTAATGGGGTCATCATACACCACTTGTGGTTCTCCAATTTGTTGACCAATTCCATTTTTCATTACGACAATTAAGTCAGAAATACTCATAGCTTCTTCTTGGTCATGGGTAACAAAGACGGTGGTGATTCCTGTTTCTTTTTGAATTCGTTTAATTTCTTCCCGAGTTTGTAATCTCAATCGTGCATCCAAATTAGAAAGAGGTTCATCAAGCAATAACACTCTCGGCATTTTAACAAGCGCTCTAGCAATCGCTACACGTTGTTGTTGTCCTCCTGATAACTCACTGGGTTTTCTTTCCATAAGTTCATCAATTTGAACCAGTTTTGCTGCCTCAAACGCCCGTTCAAGCATCACTTCTTTTGTTAATTTGTTTTCTCCCTTAAAATTTTGTAAGGGGAAAAGAATATTTTGTTTAACGCTCATATGAGGATATAAAGAATAGTTTTGGAACACTAATCCTACTCCCCTATTTTCTGGCTCTAATTCGGTAACATCATCTTCACCAAAAAAGATTTTACCGGCTGTCGGCTTTAATAAGCCGCAGATCATGTACAGCGTGGTGCTTTTTCCACATCCCGAAGGTCCTAATAGACCAATCAATTTGCCACTAGGAATTTCAAAACTAAAATCACTGACGGCAATTACTTCTTCATTGCTTTTTTTGCTCCTACTAGGAAAGATTTTTGTAAGTTTTTGTAATACTACTTTCATAATGTCCTCTCTAATTATCTAAAATTTTTTGCATTTTTGAAGTTGCTATTATTTAATTCGATTTTGAAACTTTTTCACTGTGTAATTTGTTTTTATAGGCTAACATGGTCTCTTCTGATTCAAAGATTAATTGACTATCGATATCAACAACCGTGGTATATGATAGAAAATCATGAATGAGTGTATGATATCGTGTGACAATGAATAAAGTAATTTGAATAAGAAGAAAGATAACAATAAGACCCGTTCCAATAATCCCTAGATTAGCAAAGTAAATGAGCAAAGCGATGAAAACAGGAATCATCGTTTCAAGAACACATTTCCCTAAGACACTACGAACAAACAAAGCAATGGAGTTGATTCTCACTCCGTTGTTTTTCACGACCCCTAATCCGAAAATTTTCTTACCCATTGTTTGACCGTTTTTTAAAATGAGCGGAATCACAAACTCTAACCCAAAGATAGCCAAGAAAATAGCCAACACCGTTATAATCATCGTTAAATTAATAACGATGTCATATGCTTCCATGGCTTCCTCATCTGCATTAAATGCATCATACGCTTCTTGAAATATCACTAAATCTTCGTCTGATAACTGTGCAAATTCATCGCTTGTTAAAGTGAATGAAACTCCATATAATTCTTCATATTCCGCATAGTATTCATTCAATTGATTATTATAATCATCATAACGAACGATTTTGGAAATAAGAAAAGCAAATCCCACCATTAAAATCGAAGTTATAATGGCATCAAATATAAAAGAGGATATTCTTTTCCATACATTTGCTTTTTGCAAATCAAATATCATGTTAAATAAACCCTCATTTCTTCGTTTTTAAACTATTCATTTTGTCAATTTTGATTTCAACATCACTATTATTTATTTCACGTAATGTTAAGCGATAGGTTTGAATATAAAGAAATACCATAAAGCAAATACAATTCCTAGCAATACCAATATAAAGATAAAGAATTTGCTAGCTTTTCTAAGGATGGTGACCAATCCTGGCAATAGTAAAAGAACCAATAAGACCACAATGATCGCATAAACTAAATAATATTCCTTGCTTAAAAAATCAACGATCTTATCCCAGATTGGTTTAATAATGGCTTCTAATTTAGTATTCATGTCAATAACAAAATTTTTAATAGGTTCCATAATTCCCCTCCATATTTAGGATATCCTTATTATACTATATTTTTCGTTTTCCTTCAAGTGCTTTTCTTAAAGTTATTTCATCTGCATATTCAATATCAGCCCCTACTGGCAAGCCATACCCTATTTTATAGACGGGAATCGCTTGATCTTCAAACATTTTTTGAATATATAAAGATGTCATCTCTCCAGAAACGGTCGATGATAGTGCCACAATGATTTCTTGAATTTTCTCTTTTTCAACCCGTTCACGCAAGTTTGCAAGACGAACATCACTCGGACCAACACCCGAAAGTGGAGAAATTAAGCCTCCAAGAACATGATATCGTCCATGAAATATTTCTGTTTTTTCAAACGAAATCACATCTTTGCTATTTTCAACAATCATCAATGTGGCATCACGGGTGTTATCTTGACAAATATCACACACATCCATTTCACTAATAGATCCACATATATTGCATTTTCCCAACACACGAATTGCCTCTTCAATAGCCAAAGCCAGAGACAACGCGTTTTCTTTAGTCATTTTAGTCACAGTGAAAAGAGCCAATCGTTCCGCTGTTTTGGGGCCAATTCCCGGAAAAACCTCAAAACATTTAATTAGTTTTTCCAAACTGTTTGGATATTTCATAAATATTAAAACATTCCGCCCATTTGCAAAAGAGCGTTATACTTTTCCATTTTTTCTTTCGTTGTTTTATCAATAATTTGATAAGCATTATTACAAGCAGACACAATCATATCTTGAAGCATTTCAATATCTTCACTGCCTTCAATCGTGAAACTCTCATCAATAGAGACCCCTTTGATTTCTTTGGTTCCCCAAACCTCAACGCTGATAACACCCCCAGCAGTTCCTTCAAAGATGGTTGTTTCAATTTCCTGTTGAGTCGTTACCATGTCTTCTTGCATTTTTTTTATTTTTTTTAATAGTGCTTGTTGATTCATTAGTTCCTCCTATTCAAATTCGATGAGTTCATCTCCAAAGAAATCCACTGTTTTTTTTACAATATCTTCTTTCGGGTCTTGATAATCATCTTGAATTTTTAATTGATCAAGGGTAGTAGAATCAAAGGGAGATAATGCCGGAAATTTAATCCCAATCATATATTGATCTACATACTCTTTACGCTTTGCATACCATATGGTTTGTGGGAGTGCAATATATTGATAAATCCCACCCAATATATCATATAATAGTTTCATGGATTTTCTTTTAAAGGACGGTCTCATGACGCGATTACAAGATGGACAATCATCATATATGATAATCATTTCTTTACTTCCAACCGCAGCAATTTTCCCCTGTCGTAATGTTTCAGCAATGCCGATATCATCGGGAGAAACACTTCGGTCTAACTTTTCCCACAATGTTTGAATCCGTTTCAAATCATTTCGAGACTCTTCACTACGAGCATCATGCATAATCCGTTCAACAATTTTGATATCATATGCTAAATAACAAGTAGGAGCATCCTCTTCATTTTCCAAAGGACTGGCTGTAGGAAGAATCACAGTCTTTCCATTTGCTTTTTTCTCTTGAGGAATAGACGGTCTAATGTGCTCCATTTCCTTCTCTAAAAGTTCTTTTTCTTGTTCAAATAAAGAGTCCTTATCCCGTTTGGTAATGACCAATTCAGAGTGGGGCTTTTCTTGACGAATAATATCTTCTTCAATCGTCATTTGAGAGTGAGTTGTTAGTGGCTTTTTTTCTTCCATTTTAGAAATTTGTTTTTCAACTACTTGTTCAATAATAGGTGGCTTTTCACTAGACAGAAGCATCTTCTCATCCGCAACAACTAATAATTCATCAGGAACAACTAACTTTTCTTTACGAGCAAGATCTTGAAAATTAATATCTTCTTTAACTGCTGTCTTTTTAAAATCCTCAATGGGCGTTAAATCATTAGCAAACAACGCAATTTGATTATTAGAAATCTTAGATTTTTTAGTCGGAGTTATTTGACGATTAGCCAATTCTCCCGACATGACTTCATATAACTTTTTCTCAATGGCATTGACTTTTTCTTGAAGAGATGGATCTACCGCGATATGAGAAGATGGATTAGCCGAAGTCGCCTTCGTTGTTTGAACCAATTCTTTAACCACTTCTTGAAGACTTTCAACATCTTCTTTTAAATATTTGATATCGTTTGTCATGTTAACAGCATCTGACTTATTGTTTTGCTTTTCAAATGACGTGAAAGCCGTTTTAATGGCTTCTAGTTGATCCGTCGTTTCTTCCAAATTAGTTAAACGACTCGCAATCCCCGAATAAGAAGTTTTTAAAATGAGAATTGTTTCTTTAATCTGATCCAAATCTTTAGAAACAGATGAATCGATAGTGACTTGTGAAGTGGGCTGATTGGATGCCAATCGGCTTTCAAAATCATCAATTTTTTCTTTCAATTTATACAGTTCAAGCTTATTAAACTCACTGACAACATGCTCTAATTTTAACGCCATCATTTCTACTTTTTCTGGATCCGCCATATCCCCCTCACCAGAAACAGCACTTGGCATATGTTCAACTTTATGCTCGAGTTGTTCGATACGATTAACAAAATTTAAATCTTCACTTGATAAATTAATCATTTTTACAATCGCAATTTCCAGATAAATCCGAGGATTTTGTGAATACTTCATTTTTGCTAAAGCATCACTTAAAATATCGATATAGAAAAATATCTTTTCAGGAGTTAACACATTCGCTAATGTTTGAAATGTTTGCTTTTCAAAAATATATTTCGTGTAAATCACCGAATTAACATTTTTATACAGCAATAAATCACGATAAAATTGCAATAATCCGTTGACAAGTTTCATGACTTCTTTACCCATATTGATGAGTTCATCAATAATTTCAAGGGCCGTATTGACATCTTTTTCTTCAAATTGAGTGGTTAATTCAATAAGCTTATCTGAACTTAAATTGCCTGTTACTTCATTGACTTCTTCAATTGTAACCTTGCCTTCTGCGTAAGAGATGGCTTGATCTAAAATACTCAAAGCATCTCGAAGTCCGCCTTCGGCAGCTTCACTAATCGCATTGATTGCTTCTTCAGACGCTTCAATTTCTTCTTTGCTACACACTTCACGAATTCTTCTAGAGATTTCACTAATGGTAACATATTTAAAATCAAATCGTTGACATCGAGAAATAATCGTCGCAGGTAGTTTTTGAGGTTCAGTCGTTGCAAGAATAAACACCACATGTTTAGGAGGTTCTTCTAAAGTTTTTAGTAACGCATTAAACGCCCCTGTACTAAGCATATGAACTTCATCAATAATATATATTTTATATTTAGCTCCACTAGGAAGAAAACCAACTTTATCACGAATGTTTCGGATTTCATCAACCCCATTATTACTAGCCGCATCAATTTCAATAACATCAGGACTATTGCTATCACTAATTTCATGACAGGATATACATTTATCACATGGCTCTAAATGTTCTCGATGTTCACAATTCAACGCCTTCGCAAAAATTCTGGCAATTGTTGTCTTACCAGTTCCTCGAGGACCACACATTAAATATGCATGGGATATTTTATTGTTTGCGATTGCATTTTGAATCATTCTAACGATTGCGTCTTGTCCCACAACATCGCGGAACAATTGAGGCCGATATGTACGATATAATGCTTTATATGCCATGCGTTCCTCCTAAAATCATTCCCATAATCTACCCTATTATAGCATATGTTTTTCAAATATTAAAGAGTTTTCTATTTTTGTTTGAATTCTTTATGCTGCCTTATATTTCTTGACGTTTTAAAAACAAAAAAGAACGATTCATAAAACTATGAATCGTTCTTTCACTCCTTGTAATACAAGGTTCATCAACCATTATTGAATGACAACATTGGTAGCTTGTGGACCGCGTGGACCTTCAGATTCGTCAAAACTAACAGCTTGACCTTCTTGAAGCACTTTCACATTGGGGGTTGTAATGGCTGAGAAATGAACGAAAATATCTTTTCCGTCTTCCATTGTAATGAATCCGTAACCTTTTTCAGCATTGAACCATTTAACTGTTCCTGTTTTCATGAGTGGACCTCCTTATTCTTAAAAATTGTAATGAAATTTCATGTAAAAACCGTATTACTAATCTTAAATGAATAAGACTACTATCAGAAATCAAATTTAGTTTCAAATTACTTAATTAGCATAACACCAATTGCCCTAAAAGTCAACATGTTTTATAAAAAAAAGTTTTTTATTAAACTCTTTATTCTTGACATATGTCACTTCTATGTTATAATATAATCAATTAAATAGGCGTTGATGAGACGAGTAATTGTTTAAGACGAAATCAAGTGATATAAGGACAGTGTGAACTTATACGTCTACCCAATGAAAAACACCTCGAAGTCGCTGGAAGAATCAAGTAGACCCAGCTGGTAGCTTTCCATTATGAGCATTAATTGAGTGCGCGAATCATTCGCGAATTAAGGTGGTACCACGATGTTTTCGTCCTTAACGAAAATAGTCATGGTTTTTTTTATAGGAGGAAGAACAATGAAAATAATGAACATGAGTACCTTACAAAATAAGTATCCCCTTTATGCCGACAAACCCATCACCATCCAAGGATGGATACGAACCAATCGCAATCAAAAAGAATTGGGTTTTATTAGTTTAAATGATGGAACAGCCTTTCAATCAATCCAAGTCGTCTATGATTGCAATCTATTGAATTTTGAAGTCGTTTCCAAATATAGAGTCGGCTGTGCTCTTACAATTGGTGGAATTTTAAAATTAACACCCGCTGCTAAGCAGCCTTATGAGCTTCATGCAACCATGATTCAATTAGAAGGGGATTCTCCAGAAGATTACCCCATTCAACCTAAGCGCCATAGTCGTGAATTTTTGCGAGAACAAGCCACTCTCCGTATGCGAACCAATTTGTTTTCTGCTGTTTTTCGAATACGAAGTCTTTTGGCGGCTGCTATTCATGAATTTTTTCAATCACAAGGATTTCTCTATGTTCACACTCCCATCATCACCGCCAGTGATGCTGAAGGAGCAGGAGAAATGTTTCAAGTGACAACCCTTCCCCTTCACCACATGCCCATAGCTAACGAAAAAGTTGATTTTTCTCAAGACTTTTTTGGGAAGCCTGCAAATCTGACAGTTTCCGGACAATTAGAAGCCGAAACATTTGCCCTCGCTTTTAAAAAAGTTTATACCTTTGGTCCAACTTTCCGAGCAGAAAACTCCAATACCACACGTCATGCATCTGAATTTTGGATGATTGAGCCTGAAGTTGCTTTTGCTGATTTAAATGATGATATGAATCTCATTGAAAACATGTTAAAATACGTCGTTAAATCTGTTCTAAAAAAAGCAAAAGATGAACTTCAATTTTTTGATCAATTTGTTGCTCCAGGAAAGATAAAACAACTTGAAAATCTTGTTAAATCTAACATTGTTCGATGTGATTATAAAGACGCAATTCATATCATTAAAAATGCTTCAAAAACATGGGAAAACAATATTGAATATGGTGATGATTTAGCATCTGAACACGAAAAATATTTAACTGATGAATATTTTTGTGCACCCGTTTTTGTAACCAATTGGCCTGAGGAAATCAAAGCCTTCTATATGCGTTTAAATGATGACCACAAAACGGTTGCAGCAGTTGACTTATTAGTCCCTGGAAGTGGAGAACTCGTTGGGGGTTCTCAAAGAGAAGAACGACTAGATTTTCTTCTTGAACGCATGAAGAAAATGAACGTTTCAACCGATGGGATGGAATGGTATATCAACTTACGAAAATATGGAGGAGTTTATCACTCTGGATTTGGTCTTGGCTTCGAACGTCTGATTATGTATGTAACTGGCGTTGAAAATATTCGTGATGTCATTCCTTTCCCACGAACTCCTAATAATTGTGATTTTTAAATAATAAAAACAACTGGCTATTCAACCAGTTGTTTTTTTGTGGATGGATCTAAAATAATTTCACCCGCTTTAACTAAAGCATATTTAGTCATTAATGGACCTACTAATTCATAAATAAGCGTTCCGCATAAGATAATAGCTCGAATCATTGGTGCATGTTCTGGAATAATTGACCCGGCAACAATTGTTAATCCAATTGCAACCCCGGCTTGGGGAATCAATGCAAATCCTAAATACTTTCTAACAGAGGCTGATGATTTTGATATCAACGCTCCAAAATAGGATCCGCCCAACTTCCCAAGGACACGGAAAATGATGTATACGAGCCCAATAATTCCAACAGATGTTAACACAGTTAAATTAAGTTCTGCTCCACTAATTACAAAAAACATAATCAAAATAGGTGGCGTTACCCGATCTACCAAATCCATCACTTGATGGAATTCTTCATCTGGAGAAAGATTGGTAAAGATGGCTCCAATCATCATGCAAGATAATAAGGTAGAAAATTCAAAATCAGGAAAAATATTTTTAACAATTGCCCCCAATGCCACCGTGATAAGAATTAAACTAATAACCACGCTAACTCGATTTCCTCGTCCTGTAAACCATTTGATTAGAAAAGTGAGTAAAAGCCCAGTAAGAGCCCCTACAACTACACTTGATAGAATTTCAACAAAGGGTTTTGCAATACTCCACACAACACTAACGTGAGTTGATGTCGTCATTTCAGCAATTGCAACCATTAGTCCAAAGAAAATGACAGCAGTTGCATCATCAAGTGCAACCACACTCATTAAATTTTCCGTCACTTCTCCTCGCGCTTTGTATTGCTTAATGACCATCAGCGTTGCTGCAGGCGCTGTCGCAGCCGCAATAGCCGATAGAATGAAAATGAATTCATAAGAAGCATTAATGACACCAGTAACCTTTAAAATCACAAGAACACCGAGTACCGCTAAAATCGCAAAAAGTGATTCAAATATAGCAATGATAATCGGTTTAGTTCCAACCCGTTTAAAATAGGATAATCTAAATTCACTTCCAATGGTAAAAGCGATAAATCCTAAAGCAATTTGTGGCATAATATCGAGTACATTTAAAACATCTGTCGATAAGAAATCCACCCCTACTAATCTCAAAATCGGGCCCATAATAAGTCCACCCAATAAGTATCCAGTCACATTGGGAACTTTTAATTTTTTAGCTAATTTCCCAAATAATAATCCAATTAAAATAACCGCCCCGGCAAAGGCGAGATAAATCGTCGCTGTTTGATTTAAAATAAGCATATTTTAATATTTAAACCCTTTAAAATCATCGACTGATAGTGTAAATATAACACCGGTATCCGGAAGATCTAAACTTCCTACAGTACGTTCAATTGCTTGATATACTTGAGGTATTTTTTCTTCATGAACAACCATGAAGATGGTCTTATTTTCTTTGCGTTGACTATTTAAAAAATGCCGAAATGAACCAATAATTCCAATGTCTTCAGAATTCATCAATTCGTGTACCATTCCTGTTGATGAAATAATGGTAGCTCCACTTATATTATTAGATGCAAATTCTTTTAACATCTTTTCTAAACATTCAACTTTATTTAAAACTAATACTAATAATTTCATATGTTCACCCTCCTCTTTCTATTATACTACATAATTACGTGTTTGCAACTGCTGTAAAACAAAAAAATTCATGATAGGTGAATCGAAAGCCAATCATGAATTTTTTTTGTGGAATTGATAAAAATCCCCATCAGTACTCTTTTGCGCAGCACTGATGCTTTTATTATAACGAGTCATATTGACGTTGTCAAGTAGTAATTTTCATTTGTTCGTCATATTGACGCATTTCTTCATGTTTCATTTTGACTCATGTATAATAATTCCAGGTGACCATATGAAACTATCTGAAACATTGCGTTCGCTAAGAAGCTTACATCAACTCACACAACAAGATCTTGCATCATATTTAAAGATTAGTCGAGCCACTTATGCCAATTATGAACAGAATCGGCGAGATCCTGATTATTATTTGTTGATTAAACTGGCTAATTTTTACCACATTTCTCTTGACTATTTATTAGACCATAACCAAGAACAAATGAATGTCATTGAAAAAGAACTTGATTTTAAATCTAGTATTCACCGTGATCTCTATAATACCTTAAATCAATTTGAAGAATCAGACATAAAACTTGTCAAACAATATGTCTATTTGCTTTGTGAAAAACAACAATCTAAAAAATAAACCGTCTTCTCAATTCAAGAAGACGGCTTTTTTTAATTCCAAGAGATAAAATAATCATACAATCCCCACACTCCATCAGATGGAATGTTAGTCAAGGGTGTTATATAAATATTAAATCGTCTAGTTCGATTTTTAGTCCCATTATTAATGTAAAAATACTTTCCTTCACCCCCAACGACATTCGTCAAGGCGGTACCATTAAATGTAATATAGTAATCATATATTTGTTGACTTGCCGCATTACGTGGTGGGACTATCACAAAAGCGTAATAGCCACTAATATTTCGGCCAAAAGAATATCGATAATTATCCGACACTGGAGTAAAGAATAAATTAGTATCATTATTGTTCGTCCCATAAGTCGTATACACAGGGAAATCTGCGACATTGTCGACTGAAACATCTCCTGCAGGAAGATTAGTCGTAAAGTTTTTAACATTAATTAAGATAGTTTTCCCGGTAAGAGGAGTCGCTATATGAGCCAAAATTGGATCTTGTCCACTAATCACATAATATACGGTAAAGACGATTGTGACGTTGTATACCCGATCGATAACCGTTACATGATAATACACTCCGTTGTCATCATAAGCAGTGTCATCACTAATCAGTTCGCCTGAAGAATAAACAAGGTCAGTCTCAGCAATCACGCGATAAGTAATGATGATATCTGTTTCCTCATCGCCTTCTTCTCCTGTTTCCGGATTAACGGTAAAGTCAGTATACAAAGTGGCTTTGTCTGCTTCTGAAGATTGTTTATTCACCGGAATAGTCCAGCTCCATGTTTCTGTAACAGAATCATAAGTATAACGTTGAATCTTCGCTCCTGCCGGTAAAAAGTCTAACATATAAGGTGAAAAATCATCTAGCGGCGTATTGGCAACCGTTCCATCAACACGAAAATCACGAATCTCATTAAGATCAGCGGTTCCATAGTCAATTCCTGCATAATAAGAATAAATAGAATATATACTAGACTCATTGATGTCTCCACTTCGGTTAGATTCATAGATTTTAGGATACGAGGGATCAGTCCCTAAAGGAGCAAAATCAATATCATATAAATAAGCATAAATTCCTTTTTCTTTACGAATGGCTTGAGAAGCTAATGTTACCACATAATCAGTTCCGTTATCAATGCGGTGATATTGAATAGTGATGGTATAATTTCCTGGAGACGTAATAATATAATCCCCAAATTCATCCAAATAATTCATATCCATGTACAGAAATTGTCCTGCGCGAGCTCTTAACCCAATAATTTCTTCAGGTAATAATGTCACTCCTTCAAAACTCACCCCTGTATAAGTGATATCAAAATAGCCAGTTGCTCCTTCAGTATATACTTTATATAAACTAGGAACAACGATTGAATCTAATCCTAAGTCAAATCCAAAAGCAGTTGTATCAGCCTCACGAGAAGCAAACACATTGTTAATATTAACTTTATTTCCATTTTTATAAACCGACACAATACTAATCATTCTTTCAACAATGTTGTGAATATACGTAGTCGATGATTGATTCTCATCCGTAATAGTATACGTTAATTGATAGGTTCGTAGTCCATTTGAATAAGTATATCCGTTATATACAAGGGTCATAGTTGCAAATGGTGAAATAGTAACATTGTAATTAGGAATAGAAGTCGTATAAGTGTTTGTAATTAAATAAGGCTTTGCCCCTGAAATAGCCACAGGTGTCACACTAATAGTACTATTGGGTGTTAAAGCAGCTAATCCTAAATTGACTCCAAAATTAATATTGGTTTGATACGTGGTCCCAGTTAGAGTATATCCTGTCGAGGAATAATGAGAAAGGGCAGTAATTGTTTTTTGAGTTGATTTCGCATTAGTAAAATTTTGAGTTAAGGCTGTACTTGCAGCAAAATATTTATAACTAAATGTATACGTCCCTTGACGGAGAGCCTCTTTCATCGTAAACGTCACCGTAAAGGTGCCACTAGACGATACCGGAGTCACAACAACCGTATAATAAGTACTTAAAACTTCTTCACTTCCATAATACAACTTCACAAAAGGAGCAATAGAATACCCTTCCACTAAAATATCAGCATTATCAGTAAAAGTATAGACAATGGTACTTTGAACAGAAGCAGTCGTCCAATTCGCTTGAGTAATCGTGCTTCCATCAATTTGAACAGTAGTAATTGCTATCGTCCCTGATGAACTTCCTAATGTGGGTCGTAAAATTAGTTTAACTTCATAATCGGTTGTATAATACGAATCCACTAAAAATACGGTATTATTTAAAGCAGCTTCTGAATAAACGCTGAAATATCCAATTGAAATTGGACTAGTTTGAGTTGTAATATTTCGATAACTCGACAAATCAATCGATAAAACAGGAGGAGCTATCGTTGAAATATTAGCCGCTCTATCTGGATACAAAATAGTTCTAAAATCATTTAGATGACTGGTATAACTACCCCCATTATAATCTTCAATTCGAGCTGCTAAAAGTGCATTTAATGACAAAAGAGCCGATGAAACATCATACGAAACAAGATGCTCTGTCGCATCGATCGTCCCAAATGCTTCCAAACTAATGTCAAACGTGATAACATTACCACTAACTACTCCATTTTGAAGAGTACTACCGGCTCCCCCTGCTTGTTCAGTTAATATGAGGGTGGTTTCCGTATTTAAAAGTGATGATTTGTCATTATATAATGTTTGAATTAAAGCAGTATATTTGGCAATAATGGTGCTATCTAAAGGATCTCGATTATCAATTGGAACTCCTCCATAATCCGCATCATACCCCAGCACCCCATCAATTCGATAAACGAGTGGTAGATTGAGATTGGTAGGTAATACAGACCCTAGGGTACTTCCACCAGAGGTTGACAAAACATACATTCCATTGGGATGAATATTACTAAAAGTAGGTGATAATAAGGCTCCATCCACATAATAGATATAAGCTGTAATTGGCTCCCCGTTTGATAAGATTGTACTATCTTTTCTCATCTCAAAATCTTCATCATAAATATATTGACCAGGATTCCCATTCGTCTCAGTAATAAGTGGAATAGGAATATTTCCCATCATAACCGACGCATCCGTCGTTCTAGTGGTGCTGACTGTTGTCTCTTCAATATAAATAGTCGTCGGTTTCCAATTAGCAGCTTGATAAGAAGTAGTGGAACTTATATAAATCCATTCATTCGGAATAGTTGTTTGTTGTGAAGAAGGATAAGTTGATAACGTAATTCCGATTTTTTGAATTAAAGTTGGAGAAGTACTCGATACCCGTTGAGTAGCATATTTGGCAGTAACAATAGACCATAAATATGCATTTCGATACGAATAATAACTTCCCCTTATATAAATTGTTCCATTTTTCGTAATAGTATCTGTTGCTGAATATCTAGAAATAATAAATCCAGTAAACACAGCTTGAGTCGTATCGTTGGGTTTAGCACTATAATATTTACAATTTGTAAATCTAAAATAGCGGGCTGAACTTGTAAAATCTAATACTTGGTCTAGTCTTCCAATCAAATCAACCTCATCATCCGCATTGACAATAAAGTTAAAGTTACCTCCTTCAGAGGTCATATATCCATTCACTCCCCGTTGTAATCGTCCGAAAATACCGCCAATTCCCCGTTTGTGTTCCGGAAATCTTGACACGTCATTATTATTAACAGTGGTGGTTGGTACAATAAAATCATCATCTGTGGCATACAAGTTTTGACTAATCCAAATATTACTATATTGGAGATCTCTTTTTTCAACATTGGCATATTCACTTGCTTTAAAAGCCCTGACCTCACCATAATGAATCGCCGTATCAATATTAACAATTGTTTCAACCGACCCACTAGTTGATCCTAATACATAGGTTGCTCCTACAATACCTCCAGCAACATCGGTTGATCCGATGTTTCCATGATTGATCATTCTTCTCATCGTACTCAGTCCATAGGCAATGATTCCCCCAGCACTCGCATAAATAGGAGGGCGATCAACTGTAGCTTGTTTGGACACCATCACCAACGTATCTCCATCTCGATAATGAGCACTCGAATAATAAATATAATACTGTGAATTTTGACTCACAAGTGTCTCACGATCATATTCACCAATCGTTGAAGTCATTGCAGAAACACTTCCATAATTAATACAATTTGATAAAATAGAATAAGCAATTTGAACAGAAGTTGGAGCTGGATTTGAAGTGGTATATTGGGACCCCAATTCTTCAATATATTGTGTAGAAATACCTCCTGCAGTAAGTTCGTTTAAAATAGAAACTGCAAGGACGCCGCCACTTCGAACATAGTTCTTCGCAACCCCAATGATATCTCCACTATTGGTATTATCATAAATGCGAGAACGGCCACTACCACTGACCGCTGAAATTCCACCCAACGTCAATCCGCCATAAAAAGTATTAATTCTACCGGCAACATCACTGGTAAAAGCAATATCAAACGTATCGGCACTAATCGTCTCATCCCGTTGTGCAAAAGTAATATTCCCCAAATTAGCTGAGTTTTGAATGGATCCTTGATTAAGGGTCGCAATTCCACTGGCATATAAGTTTCCAGTTCCATATACTCCATAAGAAGAGGATGATAGTGATTCTGTTGAAGATATCATACCAGAATTAACTGTATTCATAATACCGGTGGTAGCCACTGGTAAATTAGATGAATCTTGATTATGCAAATCTCCGGCATAATTGATATTAACAATTCCACCAATATACGTATTGGCGGTACTAGAAAGATTAGCAGTCATAATACTCCCTTGATTAAGGGAATTTTTAATATATTTCCCAAGAGAAGGAGTCGTATTCCCCGTTAAGGAATGAGCAATTCCAGCAATCCAAAGTGGAACCGTTGAGGTCACATTTTTTAACAAAATAGTTCCTGAATAATAAACATTCAAATAATCAATATTACTAGACGTTGAAATTCCAGCAATTTTTGTTTCTGAGGTAATACTCACCCCAGTATAGGTAATATCTCCTTTATTTTCAACAAATCTCAATAGTGATGGAGCATTATTTTTACTATAGAAAACGCCAGACATATTCGGGTAATTGATACTTAGACTGTGATCACCGTCATTTGATGATTGTGATAAAATCACTCCCGTTGAGCTAATATCATAGACCAAAGAAGTATACATAAAGGTAGCAGATGAAGGAGTTTGGAATGTGCCTTCATTATATAAAAATATAAATTCTACTTGACTAGAATGATTACTAACCAAAACACCTGATGCATAGACGTTATTATTGCTATCAACACTCGTGGCAACAATGTTTCCACGATTAGTCCATATACCAAATGATTGATCTAGCGTATAAGGCACTCCTGTAGATAGTCCAATAACGCCACTAGCATATTGGTTTACTGTTTTACCAGCCTTGAAGTTTTTCACTTGAATTGTCCCTTCATTGGTGATGGTAAACAAGTCATGATACGCAGTGGTCGTATTGGTCAAACGGCCAATAACTCCTCCTATAGCCATTTCAATAGAGCTATTAGAGGTAGTGATGCTGGTATCATTGGTCAACCCAAGAACTGTTGCTTCATTTAAAACATTAGATAAAACAAGTTTTGTAGACCCCGTTGAGCCAATAATTCCGCCCAAATTATACACGGCATCGATATCGTAACTTAAAATAAAGTCGTGATCTTTTCCATCAACTGTTCCCTTAACATAGATATTTGTCATTTGACCACTAGCGACTCCGACTAACCCTCCCATTGAAACACTTCCAATGCTGGTCGTTCCAATTCCGATATTTACATTGGCAGAAACATCCGTAATGGTTCCAGTATTAGTGGCATTTTCTGCCCAATCATATGACAATTCTCCTGCTAATAAACCAATTCTAAATTCGTTACTATAATTAGTACCAGTATTGGTGAGTTGCAGTGAACCACCCGAAAAAACGATGCGACTAACATCTCCAGTTAACACACTAAACATCCCACTATAATAAATTTCTTCGTTAATATATCCATTTTCAATTGACAAGTTATTAATATAATGGGACTTACTCACGCCACCATCAGTATAAGCGCCACTAAGCGTTCCCGCAAATTCTACCCGTGAGGTTTTATATGCTCCCGGAGCTAACACACTCATATCAATATCTTCTCGAATTAAATAGTTTAATCGTCGATAAGAAGTATCCTCTTCGGGACCGCCCTCATAATGAATTATTTTTGAAAATGCTTTTAAATCTAACGCAGTATCAATATAAAAAGTATTTAACGTATCATCATATTCTAATCCTAAAAGTGACGGATATCGTTCATCTTTAAAGAAGAACCAATTCGTTCCGGTTCCATTAAGAGCACTGGTTGATTCATCTTTTAATTCAATAGTAGATTGCCCAATTGCAAGTGATGATGAAGGTGCTTTTATCGTAGTGGGAGTTCCTCCCAAATTGACAGACCCCAAATATATTGATTGATCATACACTAAGTTTTCACCCGTATGTGAATTATAATTGAGATATACTAGTGGCTCAACCGTATCAGTAAAATTGGTAATATACGATGCATTTACCACTAAAATGGAAGCAAAATATGCATTAGTAAATGTTCCCGCATTGGTATGGACAATTCCAGCCGCAGTATTGAGGATTGTTGAAGTCCCTGATGCAACCTTCATTCTAATTCCAGCAGTATAAATATTGGTTCGATTATCGATTACATACACATGATCAACAGTGCCTTCATTATATCCCACCAAATTGGCCGTTTGATGCATATCTTCATGTTCTTCATTGAGCTCTAAAATGGGATTCACGAGTCCTAAATTACGAATGATTCCGGTTGTTGACACTGCCGTAAACATCGAATAATATAAGCTCATTGCTTGTTCCCTTTCGGTTGTCCCCGATCCTTGAATAGTAATCACATAATCATATCCAGCCACATATAAATTGGATATTTCAAACCCTTGACCATCAAAAATTCCTGTAAATTTAGCTGTAATATCAATGGTATCATCAACATTTTTAAAATTAAAGCCAATGGGTAAAAATTGACGACCAAGCATTACCGAATAATCGATATCATTTCCCAATACATAATGACGTCCCATTAAGAAAGTTATGACACTAAGTTTATAAGTTTCTGGACTAGCCGTCACATAATATCGAGTAGAATTATAGTTAACATCTGCTGAAAAATTATATAAATCCTCAGCAGTATCAATTCTAATTTTTTTACTGGCTAAAGCCGTTGTCATTTGCGATATTGTATTTCCAGGAATCGCAATTTGACTTCTAAAATATGAATAAGAAATAATATCAGTAGCCACAATCGGATCGGCAATTTCTTCAAAATTTTGTGCTAATTTATGAGGAATACTAGTTTCATATGATTGGGCACTTGGTTGCATTGGGATGGTGAATGACAATCCCAAAATGATAAGTAATCCAATAAGTGTAATAAGTATTTTTTTCATTACCAATTCCCTCCCCATGGGGGTGTTTCCATTCCCCAATTTTCTTCAACATATTCTCCTGCTTGGACAGCTTCTACAATAATGCCAATTTGCAAGGAATAGTTGGCTGGTTCTGCACTATAAAATTGCTCCGAAAAATAAGATGATATCAGTTCATGTTCCATTGGTTCACTCGCTGAAGAACGAATGCTTTTTTGGGTATAATAAAAATATCCATCCACTGCTCGATTATCATACCAATTGCTTGTTTCAAAATTTAAATCGGTGGGTTCTTCCATTAATTTTGAAACTTCAGTCACCACCGTAAAAACTCCATTTTCCGTTTCAATTTCACGAGTATATTTAATCGTTTTTTGTTCGATAATTTTCACACGAAAATAGGTTTCTACATTGCTATAATCTTGAATATGAATTCGCAAGTTTTCAATATATTTTGACGATTGATTATCAGAAATATTCACAAAATATACACCTTGTTTATATTGGCTATTTCCCAGAGAAATTTGATCTGCCAACGTAAGAATATCTTCATTTTCATAATAAGCAAGCCCAATGACTCGAACATCACCAATTTCAACGCTTTCACTATAAATATCGATATCTGTTAAAAAAGAGGTAACAAAAAATACGGTTGTTGAAAGAAACAACCCAATTATAATGAGTAACCCAATTAAATATTTTCTCATAAACAATTACCTCCTCTTATATTGTACACGATTTAGACAAAAAACGCCATCATTATGATGGCTTATTCTATGTCATTTTGGACCAAACTAATAATATAGTTTGTAATGGTTAGATTAACGTTTCTTAAGGTCGAAGGAATAGTTCCCAACGCTTCAATCGTAAAATCAAATTCAAAAAGCCCACTATCTTTTAATACTGTTTTATTGAGAAAAAGGTCAATATCCTGATTGATGCGCTCGTCAAGGGTTTTATCGACAGTTAATCCCGTCACCGGATTGACATAAGATAAGAGAAATTCACTCAAAATGTCATCGTTAGTGGTGATGATATTATTCATTGTAACCGATAAGTTCCCATCGACGGTCCCCTCATTAATTACAACAATTTTAAATGTATAAATTTGACCTGGAATGAGTGCAGAAACTTCAAATCCACCATGAACAAGTTCTTGATAACTACCATCATCTAAAACGCCATCATAATTAGAGTCAATTCCAACATAGAAGCGAGAACTTTGTTTTAAAGATCCCGTCGAGATAATAATCGGTTGGCTTTTTTCTGTAACTGTAAACCATGCATATGTAATATATACCGTTAACAGGACAGTTAATATCATCATTAAAAACAATATAAAAACTTTAAAGCGTCCGTTCATTTCTCTCACCTCCTATTGTTTCTTCAACTCCTTTATTACATACTTTATTCCATAGTATAATACAAATAACAAGGATAAAATAATCCAAGGATAAACACTATCAAAAAGTAATCCTACAATCGGAATTGAAAAAATCATAATACCCATAATTTGACTACTCGCTACTGGACTATCTAAATCATCATTGTGATCACCTTTTGTGGTGATGGTATTTCCATCAATTAAGGTAATGCGATGCATGAGGGGCAATTCTGCACCCACATCCATGGCCACCACATCCCCAACTTCAATAGTTTCTAGAACATCTTCAGAGGTAAGTTGTTTAATATACACGAGTGAATACTTTGGAATACTCGGATACATACTGCTTGTTTTTACAACATAGTATTGAACACCAAATAAACGAGCTCCTAACGTAAAGATGAGGAATATAGACACAACAGCGAGAAGAATAGTTCTAATAAGTTTCATGTTGATTATTCGATTATGCAGCTAATCCAGTTTCAAAATCAATGGAAGCAGTTCCTAATTCGGCCCATGTCACATAATCAGCTTGTTTTGCTTCAAACATAAGCGTTAATGTAAAGGTTGCCCCTGTATAATCATTTCCTACTTTTGATCCATCAATTTTTAAACTGCTTAAAAATACAAGAGCTTGAGTTCCAGCAGCAATAACAGGATCTGTGCTTGCTTCATAGTAGTAGTATCCATCTGTTTCCTCTGTTCCCCAATTACTTCCCAATACCATAGTGACAAGACTTTTCGCATTGGTTGCAGCAGGAGGATATGTTGTTGTTAAGGTCACTTTTACGCGAAGTTCTGAATCAACATTGGATGCATTAGTTAATGTGAATGCTGTTGCAACCAATTCTTGACCAGGAACAACATAAGTATCCGTCACTTTCGCACCAGACCAAGTGTATTCAATATCTCCCACAAGGAAAGTGTGCGGTCCTGTAGTATCCGTATCTGTTAACCATGCACTAACGGCATAAGTAGTTAATCCAACGACACCTAATAACATAATAATAACTAAATAAATAGACTTTTTAATTTTTCTCATAATTTTTCTCCCTTATTTTATAAATATTTCTATAGTATTAATTGAAAACAATGCTTCTTGAAAGGCAATATTTTCTATTTGACTATCAAATTGAATGGTGTATAAAACAACTCGTGTTGCTTGATACGGTAATGAGTAATCAGTGAGTACATAAAGTCGATCCAATACAACTAAATTACTAAATCGATATAATTCCAGTGGTTTGTTATCAATCTCAACCGCCTCATCAGTGACATAAGGAAGGGTGAATTGATCTATATTGGTATATGTTTCATCTTGAATGACAACATATCCATCTTCTAAATAAAAGGCATCTAACATATCATATCCTTCTAAAGAAGGCTCGCTCACAAAATCACTAAAAATGAGTGAAATATCAACATCTGTAGAACTTTGATTGACAATAGTTAATCGAAATTCAAATATATCATTCGGTATTGAATTTCCCAATAAAGTGTTTAACTGTTCGTTGGTTTCAATCTCAACATATTCAGGATGATAATTGGTTTTCACTTCTAATAAAACATCCACATCATATTTTCCAACAGTATGAACAACTTCATCAACGTCTACTTCACTTTGTGAGGCAAACCAAGCAAGGGATGATGCCACTAAAAGCATCAAAGAAAGGGCAAAGAATAAAAGAGCCTCGATAAACTTTTTTGATGTTTTCATGGCCTCTCCTCCCTTTATGTTACTATTATACAACACGAACAATTAATGAATCCTTAATGAAAAAGCGGTTATATCGAAATATAATCGCTTTTATCATTATAAATATATAGAATTTGATATACTTTCACATCAAATGTATCAACAATTTGATTCGTTTCCCAAATCATATCCGCAAATTCGGGATGATCAACAAATGGGTTGCGATTTCCTTGATAGCCATAAATAACGTCATTTCGATTACGTTCAAAGTCATCAACTGGATCTAATTGATTCCAAGTGAGCAATGTTGATAGTTTTCCTAATACCGCTCCACTCGTTCCCACGTAATCTACAATTTCTAAATCAACCTCTCCTGATTTATCGCCTTCATAACGAACAGCCATATAAAAAATAATACGCGCTATATCCCCCTTGACTTCATCCCTTGGTTCAAATGAATCACCATCATAATAACTATACGATGAACCCACTCCGTACGTATCATTAACGGGTTGTCCTCCATCATCAAAATCGAGATTTCCTCGAGTTGAATTGACCGACGCATCCGTTGGTCGAAGATGATGAAGATCAGTTCCCATCGGTTGTGTTTCTCCAAACCCTCCATGTGACTTAGGCCATGTGTGTTCCCGGTTCCAATCATCTCCATTGCCACCAAACGCTGTTTTCGCTTGACTTCTTCCCGTATACATAAGAATAACGTTGTTAGAATTATTGGGATCTTCATCAGTATTGCATAAAGCTGTTTTCGCAAAATCATAAGAATACGATTGATGATCATCAATCAGGTTATGCAGTGCCGTTTTTAGGGATAATCCACTCAACCCTTCCGCACTATCGTAATAAGGTTCATAATCACTTGGAATAATAGGATCGACAACCGTAATCATCACTTCTTGATAAATAGAAGATAAGACAAAGCTAGTTGCACGAATGGTGACACTTCCCGTTTGTATTCCTCTTACAACCCCCTCTTCCACCGTTGCAATATTTGAATTTGTACTCATCCAAACAATGTCTTGTAACGCCGTTAATGGAGTGATCGTAGCCTCAAGCGTAATTGTTTTTCCTACTTGAACAGCCATTGGACCCGATATATTCATGGCATCAGGTAATACAGGAATCACACTATCTTCTAGCAAAACAATAGTGATTACTTTTTCAACCGCCCGATATTGAATCGTAATGGTATGTTCTCCAGCCATCTTTAATTGATCGACATCGCTTTGGAAAAGCATATAGGATGCAAGCGGAACTTGTTCAGTAGTTCCATTGGGATACCGCACTTTTAAAATAACTAAATCTAGTCGAAATTCAGACACCGTCATCTCTTCGTGTACAGCTGATAAATCAATTTCAATTGTCATGGTTGAAGGAACTTTGGCTTGACAACCTGCCAACCCCATCAACAACAACATAAATAATAATATTTTTTTCATAATCTTACCTCAATAATATGTGCATCTTAATACGTATTATAGCACACTTGTTTTAGAACCTCAATTAATAATATGTGATATAAAAAAGTTTTACAAACTGTAAAACTTTTTGTCATTTACATATCTAATGCTTTTAATATATCCGTCTTACTTCGATAACCAACCAACTGTTTGACTAGTTTCCCATCTTTTATAATGACAAGAGTCGGAATACTCATAATATTATATTGTTTAGCTAATTCTGCTTCTTGATCGACATTCACTTTCACAACCTTTAGAAGCCCTTCTTTTTCATGTTCAATTTCTTCAATAATAGGAGTAAGCATTCGGCAAGGCCCACACCAATCTGCATAAAAATCGAGTAAAACAAATTTATTTTCTTTTAAAATATGATTCATCGTTTCCTCCTAAATATAATGATATATATATTATAGCACATTCTAAATCAAATTAAAAATTATTTTCATATTTTTTTTGCATTAATTATATTGAGTAGGCATTACTCAATAAGCAACTTAATGTATGATTTATTGACTATCCTTCATATTAAAAGCCAGGGGTTTGCCCTGGCTTCAAAATTATTTATTGTTCTTTGCTTTAATCGCTGCTTGAGCAGCAGCTAGACGAGCAATTGGAACTCGATATGGAGAACATGACACATAGTCAAGTCCCGCATTATGGAAGAATTCAACACTGCTAGGCTCTCCACCATGTTCGCCACAAACGCCAAGGTGTAAGTTTTTATTACTAGCACGGCCTAATTTGACAGCCATTTCAACTAATTTCCCAACACCATGTTGATCAAGTTTTGCAAATGGATCAAATTCATATACCCGTTTTTCATAATAATGACTTAAGAATCCACTCGCATCATCTCGACTAAATCCAAATGTCATTTGCGTTAAATCATTGGTTCCAAAACTAAAGAAGTCTGCTTCTGTCGCAATTTCATCAGCCAAAAGAGCAGCACGTGGAATCTCAATCATGGTCCCTACTTGATACTTAATATCCATACCACTCTTAGCAATGATTTCATCGGCTGTTTTTACCACAATATTTTTCACATATTTCAATTCTTTCACGTCACCCACTAGTGGAATCATGATTTCAGGTTGTGCTAAATATTTTGGATTACGTTTTTTTACATTAATGTATGCTTCAATCACGGCCCGTGTTTGCATTTCAGCAAGTTCAGGATATGAAACCGCTAACCGACATCCACGATGTCCCATCATTGGATTAAATTCATGTAAAGATACAATCTTTGCATTCAGTTTTTCACTAGTTATGCCCAATTCATCCGCTATTTCTTGAATATCGGCTGGATCAGTTGGAAGGAATTCATGTAGAGGAGGATCAAGATATCGAATAGTCACTGAATATGGATCCATGGCTTCAAAAATACCTTCAAAATCTTCTCGTTGCATTGGGAGCAGTTTATCAAGAGCATGTTTACGCTCTTCAATATTATCTGCAACAATCATTTCACGCATTGCTTTGATTCGATCAGCTTCAAAGAACATATGTTCTGTTCGACATAGCCCAATTCCTTCAGCCCCAAAGGCCCGTCCTTGACGCGCATCTTTTGGAGTATCAGCATTGGTGCGAACCTTTAATGTTTTAACTTCATTACACCAATTCATAAATTTTTCAAAATCACCAGAAATAGTAGCGGCAACCGTTGGAACTTTTTGACCATAAACAAATCCTGATGATCCATCAAGAGCAATAAAGTCTCCTTCGTTGAAGGTTTTTCCCCCTAATGTGAATGTTTTTTTAAGTTCATTGATAGAAAGGCCATGACATCCGGATACACAACATTTTCCCATTCCTCGAGCAACTACTGCCGCATGGGAAGTCATTCCTCCCCGAGCAGTTAAGAACCCTTCAGACACATGCATTCCTTCGATATCTTCAGGAGACGTTTCTAAACGAACAAGAACAACCTTTTCGCCTTTTTTTACCATAGTAATCGCTGTATCAACACTAAAAACAACTTTACCACAAGCAGCTCCTGGAGATGCCGGTAACCCTTCCCCTAATTTTTTAGCTTCTTTCAAAAACTTTTGATCAAATTGAGGATGTAAAAGGGTATCCAATTGATTAGGACCCACAAGCATGATGGCTTGTTCTTTACTAATCATCCCGGATTCAAACATATCAACCGCAATTTTTAGTGCTGCTTGAGCAGTCCTTTTTCCATTACGCGTTTGTAATAAATATAATTTCCCATTTTCAATGGTAAATTCGATATCTTGCATATCTTTAAAATGTTGCTCTAATTTTTGTGACACTTCAACAAATAATTGGTATGCTTCTGGAAGAATTTCATCAAGTTTTGCAATAGGAGCGGGTGTTCTAACCCCTGCAACAACGTCTTCACCTTGTGCATTCATTAAAAATTCACCATACAACTTATTTTCGCCTGTAGCAGGGTTACGAGTAAAAGCAACGCCTGTCCCTGAAGTATCGCCCATATTTCCATAAACCATTGACTGAACATTCACAGCGGTTCCCCATTCAGAAGAAATACCATTAATCTTCCGATAATAATTAGCACGTGGATTTTCCCATGATTGGAAAACGGCATTAATAGCACCAAATAATTGATCTTTAGGATCTTCTGGGAATTCTTGTTTTAATTCTTTCTTATAAAATTCTTTGAATTTTTTAATCATGATTTGGAAATCGCTTGGAACAAATTCGATATCGAATTCAATTCCTTTTTCCTTTTTCATGTCATCAATAATTTCTTCAAACCGTGCTTTTGATAATCCCATCACTACATCCGAATACATTTGAATAAACCGACGATATGAGTCATACGCAAACCGAGGGTTTTGAGTGATGTCCGCTAATCCTTTTACAACTTGATCGTTTAACCCAAGATTTAAAATGGTATCCATCATACCAGGCATTGAAACTCGAGCTCCACTACGAACAGAAACAAGAAGCGGATTACTCGGATTCCCAAATTCTTTCCCTGTAATCTTTTCCAAATGAGCAAACGATGTTTCGATTTCATCAATCACATTCTTGGTTAGTTTTCCACCGTGTTGATAGTAAAGAGCACATGCTTCGGTCGTCACCGTGAAGCCTTGAGGAATAGGAAGGCCTAGTTTAGTCATTCCACCTAAGTTTGCGCCTTTTCCGCCAACGAGATTTCTCATAGTTTCGTCGGTTTCTGTGAACATATAAACATACTTTTTGTTTAACATATTATCCTCCTAACTGATAACTTTTTTTACATTATACCATATTGCGTTGAATAAATAAACGTTCATATACTATACAAACGCTTTCGTCTTAAAACGATTTTGCGCCTTTTCTATTATACTAAAATAATTTGTTTTTTTCAAGTGAAATTTATTGAAAAAGACTACCCTCATAAGAGTAGTCTTTTTTTGCTGGTATTAATTAGTTTCTTTTTTGTAGAAGAAAGCACCAATCAAAAGTGATATTGCTGCTAACCCTAAGAAAACAGCAAAACTAATGATAGAATAGGTATCCCCCGTACTGACAAATTTAAATAATCCAGTCGCAGCAAATACCAATAAGAGAGCACATAAAATGGCAAGAATTGGCATAATATAACGATTAAAGATATTTAAGTTTTTCCCGGTTTTGATCATCCACACATACACAGCAATATATACCGCATAGATAAAGGCAATCGATAATTCATCCATGGTTCCTAAATAATTAAATGAAGTCAACATCGACACAATCCATAATCCCATAAAGGCAATTGCCAGAACATATCCAACCACAGATGAAGCAATTGACGTATTAGTTTTCTCATGTAGTTTTCTAAATACCTCTGGACGAGGACCTTGCTGACGAACCGCTAGCGAATAAAATCCTCGACTTCCCCCCATAGTTAATCCATTTAAAGTACCTAAGCAAGAAATGATTAAAAAGATATTAAATAACACTTCCCCAATGGGACCTAGCAGTGTTCCTATTGCAACAATAGGAGCATTGTTTTGTAATTGAATGATATCGTTTGTGTTGGGAATAATACTTGATAATCCCAAATAATACAACAAATATGCGGCAATAACAATCAATGTCCCAATCAGAAGGGCAATCGGCAAATTCTTTTTAGAGTCGGTTAATTCCGCATTGATCGATGTAGCAACAATCCATCCTTCATATGCAAAAATCGTAGCAAGAAGCGCTGATCCAAAATCATTCTTAACAATCGCATTATTTCCTAGAGAAGCAAAAGCCAATGATGTATTTCCATTAATTAATCCAACCACTGTTCCTACAATGGCAATAATGATAATAGGAATCATTTTAATAAATGTAGTTGATACTTGAAAATGTCCAGCAATTTTAGGAGCTAGAGTATTCA
>JBAYFA010000001.1:0-36331 GCA_041667425.1 Bacilli bacterium | reverse complement strand
TTTCAATTTTCATATCAGGATGAAAAGTAAAATGGCAAACTCCTTTTGGTCCCTTCACTTCAACATAATTTGCTTCACCGAGAGTGACACTAACGCCCTCTGGCAATTTAATGGCTTTTTTTCCAATTCTTGACATAGTTTATCCTCCTTACCAAACGTAGGCAACAACTTCGCCGCCGATGTGTTGCATCCGGGCAGCTTTATCAGTCATTACTCCATTTGAAGTTGATACAACCGCAATTCCTAAGCCATTTAAAACTTTAGGCATTTGGGTTGAAGTGGCATAAACGCGTAGTCCAGGTTTTGAAATACGTTTGATTCCTTTGATGATACGTTCTTTTTTGTCGGTATATTTCAAAGCAACACGAATGGTACCTTGTTTCCCGTCTTCAGCGAACTCTATATCACCGATGTAACCTTCATTTTTCAATACATTTAAAATTTCCAATTTGATTCTTGATGCTGGCATTTCCACAATCGCCATTTTCATATTGTTGGCGTTACGTATGCGGGTAAGCATATCAGCAATTGGATCAGTCATTACCATAATATGGCCTCCTTCCCACTACCAACTTGACTTAGTAACGCCAGGGATTTGTCCCTTAGACGCTAACTCACGAAAGCAAAGTCGGCATAGTTTAAATTTACGATAAACGGCGTGAGGTCTTCCGCAACGCTCGCAGCGGGTATAATCTCTGACTCCGAATTTAGATTTACGTTTATTTTTAATGATTAATGATTTTTTTGCCATGATTTTCCCCCTCTACTTCTTAAACGGAAAGCCGAGAAGACTCAATAATTCGAATCCTTCTTTATCGGTCTTAGCAGTTGTAACAACTACAATATCCATTCCACGAATTTTCAATATTTTATCATAATTAATTTCCGGGAATATGAGTTGTTCTTTTAATCCAAGTGTATAATTTCCTCTTCCATCAAAAGAATCTTTTGATAGACCACGGAAATCACGAACACGTGGAAGTGAAATAGAGACGAGTTTATCATAAAATTGATACATTCTTTCTCCACGTAATGTTACTTTACAGCCAATGGCTACACCTTCACGCAATTTGAATGCTGCAATTGATTTTTTTGCTTTGGTGATAACTGGTTTTTGACCAACGATTTGCGTTAAATCTTCAACAGCAGCATCAAGTGCTTTAGCATTTTGAACGGCATCACCAACACCCATGTTTACAACAATTTTTTCAAGTCTTGGTGCTTGCATAAGTGATGTATATCCAAATGTTTTAATCAAAGCAGGTCTAGCATTTTCTAAGTAATTTTGTTTGACACGATTCATAGTTTCCTCCTACTTCCCAAAAACATTGCCAGTCTTTTTAGCGTAACGAACTTTTTTGCCGTCAACAACCTTTAAACCAACGCGTGTTCTTTCATTTGTTTTTGGATCTACCAACATAACATTTGAAGCAGCAATAGGTGCTTCTTTTTTAATAATTCCACCATCAGGATTTGCATTTGATGGTTTAGTATGACGGGAAACAACATTCACGCCTTCAACAAGTACTTTGTTAGCTTTAATAAGTACTTTGAGAACTTTAGCAGTTTTCCCTTTATCGTTACCACTAGTAACGATGACGGTATCACCTTTTTTAATAATCATGATGTGTCCTCCCTCTTACAATACTTCTGGAGCTAGAGAAACAATTTTCATGAAGCTTTTTTCACGTAATTCACGAGCCACTGGTCCGAAAATACGAGTCCCTTTTGGGGTTTTATCGTCTTTGATAATAACAGCAGCGTTGTCATCAAATTTAATATAACTTCCATCATTTCTTCTTAAGCCACTTTTTGTACGGACGATGACTGCTTTTACAACCTCGCCTTTTTTAACTTGTCCATTGGAAGATGCCGCTTTAACAGTGGCAACAATAATATCTCCAATATGTGCGACTTTGTGATTAGTTCCTCCAAGGATCTTAATACACAAAATTTCTTTACCACCTGAATTATCAGCTACGATTAATCTTGATTCTTGTTGTATCATAAGGTGGTCCCCCTACACTATTACTGCTTTTTCAATGATTTCTACCAAACGGAATCGTTTGGTTTTAGATAAAGGCCTTGTTTCCATAACCTTTACAACATCACCGATCTTAGCTAAGTTTTCTTCATCGTGCACAGTAATATTTTTGGTATATTCAACGCGTTTTCCATATAAAGGATGTTTGCGATGTGTTGAAATTAACACTTGGATGGTTTTGTCCCCTTTGTCAGAAGATACTTTTCCAATGTATACTTTACGAGAATTTCTTTCCATGATAGCCTCCATCTTTATTTAACCGCGTTTGCCCGTTCAGTTAGGATGGTTTTCATCCGGGCAATTTGCTTTTTGTTTTTACTAATTTGCGCAGTGTTTTCAAGTTTTCCGACTGCTGCTTGAAACCGTAAGTTAAATAACTCTTTTTTCAATTCGGAAATTTCTTTCTCAATGGCAATAACATCCATTTCTCTTACTTTGTCAGAGACGGATTGTTTCTTGATGATTGGTTTTTCTTCAATTTTTTTTGCTTTAGCCATGATTATTCACCACTAACTTCCTTTGTAACAATTTTGGTAATGACAGGGAGTTTTGCGGCAGCAAGGCGAAGAGCCTCGCGAGCAATCACTTCTGTCACTTCACCAACTTCAAATATAACGGTTCCTTTTTTTACGACAGCAACGTAAGATTCAGGATTACCTTTTCCACCACCCATACGAACTTCAAGTGGTTTTCTAGTACGTCCAATATGAGGAAAAATTCGAATCCAAACTTTACCTTCACGCTTCATATGACGAGTCATCGCAATACGAGCAGCTTCAATTTGTTGAGGTGTAAGCCATGCACCTTCTAGTGATTGTAAGCCAAATTCACCAAAGTCTACACGTTTAGCACCTTTAGCTTTTCCTTCATAACTAACACGATGAGGCTTACGAAATTTTGTTCTTTTTGGCATTAACATAATTATTTAGCCTCCTTTTTAGCGGGTAAGATTTCACCACGTGAAATCCATACCTTAACTCCTAACTTACCATAAGTTGTTTGTGCTTCAGCGATTGAATAATCGATATCTGCTCTTAATGTATGCAAGGAGACAGTTCCTTCAGAATACCCTTCACTACGTGCTATTTCAGCTCCACCCAAACGACCAGAAATTAATGTTTTGATTCCTTTTGCGCCGGATTTCATTGTTTGTTGAATGGCTTTCTTTTGTGCCCGTCTAAATGAGGCACGATTTTCAAGATCATCCGCAATTTTACGAGCAACAAGAATTGCATCGCAATCAGGATTTTTAATTTCAACAACATTTAAAAACACGGTTTTGCCAGTTTGTTTTTGAAGCAGTTCAACCAATTGTGTTTTAATTGATCCTTCACGGCCAATGACAACACCTGGTTTTGCAGTATGAACAGTTAATAATACTTTTGATTTAATACGTTCAATTTCAACGAGAGATACTTGTGCTTTTTTATAGAACTCTGCAACAGTCTTACGAATAAGTAAGTCTTCATGTAAAAGCGCGGGTACTTCCAATTTACTTGCGTACCATTTGGATTCCCAATCGCGAATAATTCCAGTTCTAAATCCGATCGGATTTACTTTTTGTCCCATGTACAGCCTCCTTATTCCTTCTCGTCAAGAACAATTGTAATGTGACTTGTTCTTTTTAGAAGAGAGTTTGCGCTACCTTTAGCGCGTGGTAAATAACGTTTCATTGTGACGCTTTCATCAGCAAATGCTTTTTTGATGAATAATTTATTTTGATCGAGTTTGTGATTATTTACCGCATTAGCTATCGCAGATTTAACCACTTTTTCTACAATTGCACTTGCTCTTTTAGGAGTCAAGCGTAAGATAGAAATTGCTTCTCCAACTTCTTTTCCACGAATAAGATCGACAACGAGACGAACTTTCCGTGCCGTAATTCGAACTGTTTTCGCAACAGCTTTTACTTCCATATTGCTCCCCCCCTAATTCCCTGCAACTTTATCTTTACCGTGTCCACGGTAAGTTCGAGTTGGAGCAAATTCGCCTAGTTTATGACCAACCATATCTTCTGTAATATACACAGGGATATGTTCTTTGCCATTATACACAGCAATGGTTAAACCAATAAATTCGGGGAATACAGTTGATCGTCTTGACCAAGTTTGGATTACTTTTTTACTTGTAGCTTGACTTGCTGCTTCGACTTTCTTCATTAGATGATCATCACAGAAAGGGCCTTTTTTTAATGAACGAGCCATAATTACCTCCTATTATCCGTTACGACGGCGGACGATAAGTCCGGTCGATTTTAATTTGCGATTACGAGTTTTAACACCCATAGCTTTCTTACCCCATGGAGTAAGAGGAGCTTTCCGTCCAACAGGAGCTTTTCCTTCACCACCACCATGTGGATGATCATTAGGGTTCATAGCAGAACCTCTGACAGTGGGACGAATACCCATATGACGACTTCTACCTGCTTTTCCAAGAGTGACATTCATGAAATCTTCATTTCCGACCTCACCAATGGTAGCACGGCAAACGCCCAAGATTTTACGAACTTCACCACTCATTAAACGAATGATGACATATTTTTCTTCACGTCCAAGAATTTGAGCACTTGCACCCGCACTGCGAATGAGTTGTCCTCCTGCTCCTGGATATAATTCAATATTATGAATCATTGCACCAATAGGGATTTTTTCAAGTGGCAATGCATTTCCAACTTTGATATCAACATCACTACCAGAATAAATAACCATTCCAACCGTGAGGGTTTTTGGCGCTAAAATATAGCGTTTTTCACCATCGGCATACGCAATGAGGGCAATATTAGCACTACGGTTTGGATCATATTCAATGGTTTTAACAGTTGCTGGAACGCCATCCTTGCTCCGCTTAAAATCAATGATACGATATTTGCGTTTGCTTCCTCCGCCTTGATGACGAACAGTGATGTGTCCTGTATTATTCCGACCGCCATTTTTCTTTAAAGAGACAGTCAAACTTTTTTCAGGAGTATCAGTCGTAATTTCACTATAAGTTAAACTTGACATATTTCGGCGGCCATTGGTCGTCGGTTTATATACTTTGATTGGCATAAACTATCCTCCTACACTTCGAAGACGTCAAGTTTTTGTCCCTCATCAAGAGTAACAATGGCCTTACGGACAGCTGGACGTAATCCTTCATATTTTCCCACTTTACGTGGTTTTTTACGAACATTGATGATGTTGACAGCAATAACTTTGACGGGATAGAGCTCTTCAATGGCTTTCTTCACTTCAATTTTATTGGCACCTTGCATCACTTCAAACGTATATTTTCTTTCTTCAACGAGCTTGGTTGACTTTTCAGTAATCAAAGGACGTTTAATCACTTCATATGCGTTCTTCATTATTGTAAATCCTCCTCATATGCTTTGATTGCTGCTTCAGTGGCAACATACATATCGGCATTGATAAGATCATAAACACTCAAATGCTGTTTTGTTTGAACATATGCATTAGGAATGTTGCGACCAGCAAGAGCAAGTTGTAAGTCTTCTTCAGTTGTAATAACAATGACTTTCTTGTCCATGGCGCCGAGAGTTTTCAATACCTCAACTAAACTCTTTGTTTTAAAATCATCTAATTCGATTTTATCAACAACAATCAAACTTCCTTTATTAAAGCGATCAGTAAGAAGGCTTCTTAAAGCAACTTTGACTAATTTTCTATTCACTTTTAAAACGTATTTACGGGGAGTCGGTCCAAAGACAATCCCACCACCACGCCATTGTGGAGCACGAATAGAGCCTTGACGAGCTCGTCCTGTTCCTTTTTGACGCCATGGTTTTCTTCCACCGCCACGTACTTCTGTTCGATCTTTGGTATCAGCTGTACCTTGTCGCATTCCTGCGCGTTGGGAGTTGACAACATCATAGACCGCTTGATTATGAAGTTCTGCTGCAAATACTTTTTCACTTAATTCTAACTTTCCGACTTCTGCTCCGGATTGGTTTAATACAACGATACTAGGCATGATTGTATCTCCTTTCTATTACGCAAGTGCCTCAGGATTGACCTGTGGCGTATTTGATTTGACACCATTTGAAATGATGACATATGAATTATTCGCGCCAGGGACATTCCCTCTGATAAGCACAACGTTTCTTTCAAGATCGATTTTAGCAACTTTTAAATTTTGGATGGTTGTTGTTTCTCCACCTAGACGACCGGCCATTTTTTTGCCTTTTTTAATCCGTCCAGCTGTTCTTTCACCCATAGAACCGCTACCGCGATGGTATCCAGATCCATGTGCCATCGGTCCACGTGAGAAATTCCATCGTTGGATGGGTCCCGAGTACCCTTTTCCTTTGGATGTGCCGGTGACATCAACGATTTCACCTTCCACAAATATATTAGCTTTTACCTCTTGGCCTACTTCAAATGCCAGCATTTCTTCTCCAGCGATTTCTTTAACGAAGCGCTTAGGAGAAGTGTTGGCTTTTTTAGCGTGCCCCACTTCAGGTTTTGTGACGTTTTTCGCGTCTTTAAACCCTAGTTGTACAGATTGATATCCATCTGTTTCCATTGTTTTCTTTTGTAAAACGATATTACCACCAACTTCAACCACTGTTACTGGGATAAGTTCTCCGTTTTCCGCAAAAATTTGTGTCATTCCGATTTTTTTACCTAAGATTCCTTTGGCCATGAGTTTCACCTCCTACTACTCATTATTTTAAAATGATATCGACGCCCGAAGGTATTTCCAAATGAACTAGGGTGTCCATAGTCTTTGGTGTGGTTACCACGATGTCGATAAGTCGTTTGTGTGTTCTTCTTTCAAATTGTTCACGACTGTCTTTGTGTTTGTGAGGTGATCGAATAACTGTGAAAACCTCTCGTTCAGTGGGAAGAGGGATAGGACCAGCAACGATAGCGCCGGTTTTTTTCGCAGCTTCCACGATTTTTCTTGCTGATTCATCAATTAATCGATGATCATAAGAAACAAGTTTAATTCTTAGCGATTGTTTTGCCATATTTTTCCTCCTTTTGCATCTGCGTGCAAGTTTCCATTTTTGAATTACCTGATGGTACGGTATTGGCAACTCAACCGTGTGTGTCAGCAACCTCAAAAATGTTAGCTCTTAACGAGCCTCATATATAATACCATATAATATGAGAAAAAGCAAGTAATTTTTGTTACTTGCTCTTCTTTTTTATAATCTTTATAGTCTCATTTTAATAAAGTTGTATAAGATTGGTTGTATACATCCAATGGATTGGTTAAATTGGTGACTACAACACTGTAAGAAATGTGACTTCCCGGCTCAGCAGCACGATCAATGAGTCCATTTGCTTGAAGAGTACTCGATTGAGACGTCCATACAAAACTATAGTTTTGAAAGTTTTCTTTCCCATATTTTAGTAAAGATACTAAATCTAGGAAATTATTCCAATAGTCAGTTCGACGAATCGTTAACGGACAATCTTTTCCACTAAAATTATTATGTTGCATGATGCGATCAACTGATAAATCATGTTGAACTAATAAGTCAGCTGTAATGTTTGCCGCATGACGGAAGGTTTTAGTATAATTACTACCCGTATTAACGCACGTTTCAAATCCAATCGAGTTTCGATTTCCACCACCATTAGATACTTTCCCATATGAGGTATTATAATATGCCGTATTAATATAATAATGCCCATTGCTACCAATTTCATTATATATGCCCGACGGAGTGATTTGATAGGTCTTAGCATAAGTACTATCGCCCGTCATCGGTGCTCTCACACCCGATTTTTCACCGTTAAAAGCAAAATATCCATCATCCGTAATCGTTAACACAGGATATTTAACGGTCGCAGTCACTCCTGTATCAGTCAGATTAAAAGGACGTGACCCATCACCGGCGTGATAGGCAACCTCGTCTAAAGGAATGGAGTTATACGCTCCGTCCTCATCAACAGCAAAATGCCATGATGCACTATACCCACTATCAATGAGATTAGCATGAGCTTGAGCGGTCGCGGTTGAAGAAGTCCCAGCCGTATCATGAATGGTAATAAATTCAACACTATAGAGCTTTGTTCCAGGTCGGGCGTATACAGTAGAAGGAGCAATTTGCTCAACAATAGGAGTATCAAACCCATCAAAGAAAGGCATCATATTATAACTTTGAGAAATATTGGTATAATATTCCCAAGTAATTTTTGGCATTTCTTCTACAGCAATAGCTTCTAAGAAACTATTAATTTTTTCTTGTTGGGAGGTTATATCTTTTTTTGCTACAACGAGCGAAAAGTCTGTTTCAGAGAATTGATCATCAATTTCAATTCTAGCAGTTAAGGTAATGTAACGATCAAATCCATATCGAGTGATTGTCCCATTATTATCTATAACATTATAATTAGAACTATTCCAACTAATGGTTGCTCTATATTTAGAATATTCTGTTGGTAGTGTCACTTCTTCTGAAACTAAGCGTTCAGGAAGATAGTTATTTGTAATCCAAGTACGAATTTCTGCAACCTTTACTGAATGGAGAAGTCCTTGAACAAGCACTTCATGGGTGAAATTTTCACTAAAATCGCCAAATGAAACGGTAAAGTTAATTTGAATAGTGGTGTCATCATTCGGACGAGTAAAAATACCTTCATTAGAAAACATCTCTGGATTTGAAGATGTCCATGTTACAACATATCCATCTGAAAATTCAGTTTTAACCTCATAATCACGTGCAATAATAGCCATGAATTGTTTAGTGAAATCGCCTGCCACTTCATCTAAGGCAATCCCCGCTACTTTTATAAACACAAAATCAGATTTAGATTGATCCTCATAAGTAACTCTAAATTCTAGCATAACGTCTTTCCCTGAAGTTGTTGAAAGAACTTCGCCTTGATTATTCATGACCTCTTCATCATATGATGTCCACACAATCGTTCCTCCTAATTGAGGATGCGTAGTCGGAAGTGTGATGTCTTCAAGTGTCGCTTCGGGAATTTGAGTTGGAACCCAACTGGCAATGGTATTAACCACATCTACATTTGAATTCTCTTCAGGAACTGTATTTTGACATCCTGTGACGAAAAACAAAAGCATCAATGCAAATAATAGTACAATTTTTTTCATGTAAACCTCCTACATTAGTAATTATTGACCACATTATACCCCATCATTCAATAATTTGCCACTACATCGCCTTAATTGATTATCAAATTAAATGATTTGATTATATGTTACCATACAATGCTATAGGAATAGCTGAGTTTCATGGCAACATATAAGAATATTAAATACACCAGCAGTGATACAACCATCAAGCCCAAGCGAAAACGATGAGGAAGTTTCTTTACATGAAGACCCACTACGATTCCTAAAAAAAGGCCAATCGTCCCGAGACCAATTTCCATCATCAATACTTGTTTTTCAACAACCAATGTCTCAATAAAAAAGATAAACGTCGATAATCCAACCAACACACTAGCACCCAATGGAAAACAAGACGCTTTCCAACAAGTAAGATCTTCCTTCTTATAATAGGCAGCTATCCCTAGTCCACCCAAGCCGAGAGGAATAATAAATCCACAAACAACAAATATATAAAATGAAATTTGATATAATAATTCGTTTTTTGGTATCAATAAAATGAATAAAAACAACAAAAGATTTCCCGTCCAACTAAAAACATAAAACCAAAGACCTTTTTTTAATATGCTTTTTTTAGTCATTATCTTCTCCTATTGATTGGAAAATAATTCATCAATGCGTTTCATTCGCTCAATGATGTGTAAATGATATGGACAACGCGCTTCACAAACCCCACACCCAATACAAGCATCTGCTTTAATGGGAACACTTTGATAACGATTCGTGGCCCACGCTTTTAAATCATAGCGCTCATAATACCCTTCAAAAGTAAACAAAAGAGGAATATCAATTCCTTGAGTACAAGGAAGACAATATCCACAGCGATGACAAAATGAATGATCGGTTTTTTGTCTTAATTCATCTATTATTTGTAATTCACGACTCGTATACTCGCCTGATTTTGCCCCCGCATTGTCTGCGACTTGTGCTATAGAACTCATTCCGGGAATAACTACACTAATAGACGGATTATTTAAAATATATTTAATGGCTAGAGGGCCATTATCAATCACCCCTCCAGCCAGGGGCTTCATGACAATCGTTCCAAGTTCTTGTTGATGAGCAATCCGAAAGAGATCGTCTCCTTGAGATTCTAAAAAATTATATGGAAATTGAATCGTTTCAAATACATCCCATTTGATAACGTCTAATAAAAGATCTTTAGAATGATTGGTAATACCGATATGATGAATGAGTCCCGCATCTTTAGCTTCAAGAAGAGCCTTAATCGGACCCGCTAAATCATCTGTTTTTTTAGGATTATGAATTTGATACAAATCAATCCAAGTCGTTTGCAGTTGCGATAAACTCACTAAAATATCTTCCTGCATAGCCTCATATGTTTTAGCCATAGATTTTGTAGCAATGATGAACTGGTCACGGCGACCAAAAAGCGCCTGTCCCAAAAGCGCTTCACTTGTTGTATAACCCCGAGCAGTATCAATAAAATTCATGTGATGAACGATCATTTCATCGATGATGGCTTTTGCTGTTTCTGGGTTTACGCGTTGAATCGGAATTCCTCCTAATCCAACTTCGTGTATTTGTAATCCTGTTTTTCCTAATTGACGCATTTTACTCACCGAATTGTATTATATCAAAAAATGAGGGGAACTGCAATAAAAAGATTGCACGATTTCACGTGCAACCCCTACTTACTTAATTATTTGATATCGATTTTTGACAGGAACACTCTCTTTTTTATCAGGTACCCTCAATGCAACGCCAAACGGCATTTGCGCAATCAAGCGCCATGATGACGGTAAATTGAACATTCGTTTCACTTCATCATCAATTAACGGATTGTAATGTTGAAGAGAAGCCCCCATTTTTGCTTCTGAAATCGCCGTCCATACTATCAAATTTAACATGCCCGCACTTTGGATAGACCACAAGGGAAAACTATCGCGATATAATGGAAATTTTTCTTGTAATGTCTTAATGATTGCTTCCTCTTCAAAAAACAATATAGTCCCATATGCATTTCTAAAAGACTTAATTTTTTCTTCGGTCTTAGGAAAACTTTTTGATGGAACCAATGGCTTAAGTGTGGACAAAACAAGATCCCACAATTGATGATGCTTCATTCCTAATAATAAAACCACTCTGCCTGTTTGTGAATTAAAAGCGGTCGGTGTTTGTAAAAGCGATTGTTCGATTAACTCCTGAAGTTCGTCATCAGAAAGTGATGATTGATTCGATAAATTGTATTGACTACGACGTTGTTGTAAACTATTAAATATATGTTGTTTCATATTAAAATCCTCCTATGGTACTTCATTGTACCACAGGAGGATGAGTCTGTCATTTGATGTGCATTTTACCAGGGAGGATCACAATGAAAAGTGAGCGTTTTTTGAGTAAAAGGATGAATAAAGGTAATCGTTTCAAAATGAAGTTTTAATGCCCCTTTTGTCTTTGCTCCATATAATTCATCCCCCACAACAGGATGAGTAAGCGAAGCTAAATGAACGCGAATTTGATGACGTCGTCCACCAGTAATTTTTACTTTCACACGACTAACCCCTAATCGATATGATACAACGTGATACTCCGTATGAGCACTTTTGCCTGTTTTTGATATTATTTGTGATTGATCATGACGATTTCGACCAATGGGTTGGTCAATCACTCCGTCTAAGACATTAAATTTTCCTTCGCATAAGGCCACATATTCTTTTTCAATGGATTGCTGTTCAAATGCATATGCCATAGCGGCATGAGCAAGCAGATGTTTGGAAAACAAAACCATTCCTGTTGTTTCAACATCTAATCGATGTAGACACCGAGTGACGATTGCCGCATCATGATAATGCGCAGCAACATAATGAGATAAACTGATTCCTTTTCCATCAGAATGAACCAGAAGATTACCAGGTTTATTGACGAGTAAATAGTCACGGTCTTCCCATAAGATATCCAAAGGGAAGTATTTTGCTTCATGGGTAGTCTCGTCGATATTTTCAAATAAAATAAGAAGTTCATCCCCCTGTTTTAAAATATCACTTGTTTTTACGGATTCTCCATTAATATAGAGCGCGTTAGCTTGTTCTAATTGATAGATATGACTCTTTCCAAGATGATAGAATAATAAAAATTCACGAACACTTTGAAGATGATGACGAGATGGAATAGGAAATATCATAAGCTTTCATCCTTTCTACATCCTCTTCATCAATAATGCAAAGAGGGACTCCTTCTTGAATGAGTCGTTCTGCTTTTCGTTTCTTTTCAGGTTTATAATTATTTAGTAATACCACATAATCAGCTTTTTTTGATACGATGGTATCCACATAAGCTCCACACTGAAGGAGGTTATCAATCCATTCCTTTTTGGTGACGTGTGACGGTTTCCCCGAATAAATGAATAATTTATCATATAAAAAGGGATGAGGCTCTTTCGGACGATCTTTTCGATATCGCCGTTTTAATTGGTAAGTATCATAAAAACGATCTGGCCCAAAATATCCAAACCGAAGTTCGAGGGCATCATAAACTTCTTTAACATCATCGACTTGTAAAATCTTCTTTGCCCGTTCAATAATATGCACACACACTTCGGCGTCACTTAACGCGTTGTGATGGTTAAACTCATGTTCCAAATACATCGCAATGGTATTGAGTTTATGATTCGGCATCGTCTCTTTATCCCATAACAATCTAGCAATGCGAAGGGTATCCCCAAATCGAAAAATTGGTTTAGCAATTTGATATTTAGTCATTGTTTGATCTAACACATGAAAATCAAAGCCTGAACAATGGCTAAATACGATTTGACTTTGAAAATATGACTTAATTTCTTCCCATACCCCACAAAAGTTTTTAGCATGAACGACATCTAGGGGAGTAATGGAATGAATGGTGATATTAAAAGGCAAAAATGGTTCTTCAGGATTAATTAAAATGTGTTTTCGCATCACAATTTTGCCATTGTCTACTCCCACAATCCCGATACTACAAGGACTTGTCATATTGGCATTGGCTGTTTCAAAATCAATAGTATAGTATTCCATGATAGCCCTCTTTCTTCTTGGTAAATTTTATTATGAATGGTCCCAGACAACAATGGGATGTCAACATTTTTAATCTTTATTTGATAAACACAAAGATGATGCCATCATTTCCATAATCTGGATCAGTTTTTAAAATAGATTGATACCGCATTTTAGTCACATAGTACCTACAATGGCTCATTAAAACTTGTGTTTTAACCTCTCCTGGCAGATAGCCCTTAACCAAACCCTCTTTTTGCATTTTAGATAACGAACGTAGCACCGCACTTTTTGACTGACACGATCCCGTTGTTGACCCATATCCAGTCAATACTTTAAATGCTATCGATTCCCTTTTTACAATTTGCCTTAATTCTTTTCCAATATCAGAAATAGCAATCTCTCCATGAAATTGATGATATATTTTCATGATGAGGCCTCATTAAAGCTCTCAGTAAGTTTTTCATTCAATTTTCTCATCGTTTCAACCTTTACTTTAATAACTTTCCGATCAAAAGTGATGAGCCCATTAACTTCTTCTTCAACGTCTGATAGTTGGGTATAAATACAGGCAGCTAATCCTGCTTTAATCGCCGGTATTATTTCATTGATGTATAGTTTTTCGATATCAAAATCTAATTCTTTAGGTGTCTTTTTAATGCGATATCCAAATGCTTTCGTATGACTCACATGCTCTGATAAATGCAAAGAGTACCCTCCAAATTCACTTAAGACCGTTGGCTTTGATTGGGCCTTTATGACAACTGGTTTAAAATATATGTGAAGACTGACTACATCACTTTTATGTTGATGAAACCATCCACTAGTCGTATCAATAAGTCGTGTCGGATCGAGTTGTGAGGCTACTTCATACATCTTATCTGCTTCTACTTGACCCCATCCTTCATTATAAATCGTCCACAAAATAATAGATGGACTATTGTATAAAAAGCCAATCGTCTTTATCATGGCTTCTTGAAAGATATTCAAGTAGGGAGCCGTTTGTGAGGTGAGGCCATCACATACTTTATTGAAGCCCATCATCGGACGAAGCGTGTGTTTAAAAAAGTGATACGATCCATTATTTACCATGTCTTGCCAAACCAACATTCCCAATCGATCACACTCATAATAAAATCGAAGAGGTTCGATTTTAATGTGCTTACGTAAAATATTGAATCCCATATCTTTCATGGTTTGAATGTCTTCTTGATAAATTTGATATGAGGCTGGGGTGAATAGACCATCGCTTACATATCCTTGATCGAGTACTCCCGATAAGAAAATAGGCTGATTATTAAGACTAATAACCGGAATATCCCCTTTCATTTGAATACTCACCTTTCTCATCGCAAAATATGATTGCGTCAAATCATCATCACATTGAATATACACCGCATGCAAAACAGGATGATTGGGGGTCCAAATTGCAACCTCGGGAAGATGGATTAATAATTCCTTATTCGATGTGTGATAAGTTTCATTTATCTCGGGGATTTGAACAGTAATTTGGGTAGCGTTGGTATCAAACACGAAGAATACATCATGAGAATCAAACCGAGGAGTGATGGATACTGCTTTTAAATATGTCTTTGGAACGCTTTCTATCCAAATGCTTTTCCAAATACCACTGGTTGCTGTATACCATATTCCTCCAGGTCGATGAGATTGTTTTCCATAGGGATAGTGCTGATCTAGGGGATCTCGTACAATAATTTCTAGTGTGTTTTTCTCTTGAAGACAGTCTGTGATATCAAAAACAAAAGGAAGATAAGCGTTATTCGTTGATCCCACCATTACTTTGTTAAGATACACATCAGCAAATTGATCAATTCCGTCTAAATGAATGAAAGTTTGATGATTAATAAAATCTGATGGAAGATGAAAGGTTCGAAAATATTTAAATACTTCTTGAGGCTTTAACGGGTCCTTGACTCCAGATAAACTAGACCCAATCGGAAATGGAACGCAAATCGTTCCATTTTGAGTGACTTTCCCCACTCTTTCATAATCCCAAATGCCGTGAAGAGAAATATAAGAAGATCTCACCAATTGTGGGCGCGGATATTCACTCAATGGATTGTCTTTATCTAATGATTCTCCTTCCTCAGTATAAAGAGGAGAATATTTTTTTTGATTAATTTGACGAAATCCCCACGCCAATACCAGTAAAATAATCGTCACTAAAAAACTAGCAAAAAAGATTGAAGAAGTTGGGACTTTTACCAAGACCCCATCATCTCCCACAATTGATTCAGTTGTTCGAATGACAAATGAACCTATCCAAGGACCAATAAGCATGGGAATTAACACATAACTAACCATTCGCAATCCTTGAAATAATCCCACTTTTTCAACAGGAGTATGGTTACGAATAGCGGCCCCAAAACAAGCAGCTACACTTAAATTACCACTAAGCATGAGGAAAGTGGCCAAAAATACAAAGATTGTATTAACGGCAAACACCAACATTAATTGTCCCACCATAAACATGACAATCGCAATCATCACCGCTTTTTGAAATTTTACACGATCCAAATAACGACCATAAAAAATGGTAACCGCACTTGCAAGCAAAATTGCAGGTGCAAATATTAATACATATTGATCAAGTCCCAATCGATATTGATAGTAAATAATAAGATATGGCATAAATATTTGAACTGCTATTCCAAAAACAGCATAACATAGAAATAAATAATATAAGCGTTGATGCTTTTTAACAACCGATAGTCTAAATCCATAAAAGATATTTTTAAAATAAGTATCCTTGGGCTTTTGAATCACTGTATCTTTAATTAAAAAGATTCCAAGGATTCCAACCAATAGAACCGCACTTCCAATAATAACGAAAATGAGAGACCATTGGCGGTTAGCTGTTAACCCCATAAATCCACCAAAGACCACCAATACGGCCACAAGTGGTAAGGATGACAAAAAGCCTTCTACCTTCCCACGATTTCCTTCATGCGTAGAATCGGTAATCCATGCATTCAAAGCTGCATCGTTAGCCGTTGATCCGAAGAAAGTCATCACACAATCAAAAACAATAACCAAACTAATTCCTAAAATAATACTATTCGCATAAGGAAACAAATGCGACAATATATCTTTTTTAAGAAGGGCAAAACTAATAATCGATAGCCCCCATAATATATATCCTGCAACAATGAATATCTTTCGTTTTCCCACCTTATCAGATAAGGCCCCCATAAATAAAGTGGTCACCGTTGCCGCTATGGCACTTAATGAAACCATCAGTGCAATATGATCAGAAGTAGCTTGAAATTCTTGAAAAATGAATATATTAAAATACATATTCTCAACTACCCACGCAATTTGTCCAAATAAACTAAATAGAATAATACTAATCCATACTTTATTGCTCAATTTTGGTTTATTCATATTAGTTATCCTCCAACAATATCATTATACATTTTTTTTGTTCACTTCTCAATTGCTTTTTAAAATTTAGATAATAAAAAAGGAATTTGTTTATCAAATTCCTTTAAATTATATAATTATTTCTTTATTTTTTAACAGAAACGGTAGTTGCTGTATTATATGTTTGAAAAAGAAATCCATGTTTTTGAAAGAAATCTTTAGTATTGCCACGATACCCATAATTTCGGGGATGAAACCCAGGATATTTTTTCTGAAAAAGATCCGCAACTTTACTCCAATATGCCCAATCTTGTTCCGTCACGTTATCATCAATAATAGTTTTTAAAGAAGTTACTAACAAAGCAATCGGGGTAATACTTGTTTCAGCTTGCTTTTTTCGACTTTTAACTTCCGCTGTTTTAACTTCCTTAACTTCAACAGAGGCAATTTTAATTTCTTCTTTTTGCTTTTGTTCACTCATCTTATCCAAATAAGCAAAGTGTTCACATGCATTAACAAGCGAGGCAGGAGTTTTACTTTCTCCCATTCCAAATACATACATATTATCTTCTTTTAAACGGAGGACTAATTTTGTAAAATCAGAGTCACTTGTTATAATGCAAAAGCAATCGACTTTTTGACGATATAAAATGTCCATTGCATCAATGATGAGAGTAAAATCCGATGAATTCTTTTTCGATACATAGGTGTATTGTTGAACAGGGGTTAGCCCAAATTCAACACATTGAGGTTTCCATTTATTTAAGTTATTGGTTGTCCAATCACCATATATTCTCCGATAAGTCATTTTCCCATACTTATTCGCCTCATCAATGATGAGGGGAGCATATTCACTTGAAATATTTTCAGCATCAATTAATAAGGCTATATTATAATTGTCAGAGCATTTTTCCATAAAACTCTCCTTTCGGTATTCTTTATTATATCACATCATGACCATATTACAAAACAATCAATTCACAAAGTTTTTTAAAATACTCATGAGCATGAAGAAGTGCTTCATCATACGTGGTAATTTGGGGAACAATCGATACCACTTTCACAATTTCTTTGGGAAGCGTGGAGCCTATATTGTTCACTCCACAAACGACAATCACTTTTTTGTTTTGACTGCGTTTAATAATACCGCCAACGACTTTTCCAAATAGGCTTTGCTGATCAAAGGTTCCCTCGCCCGTTATAATATAATCAGCCGACTTTATATGGTCCTCAAAATGAACCAAATCAAGAATATAATCAATCCCCAACTCACAAGTGGCTTGTAAACAAGCCTTACAAGCAAATCCAACTCCTCCAGATGCCCCACTTCCAGGTTCCCATTGCCATATAGCCATGGGATCAAGAAGACGAGCATATGCTCTTAGATGACGCTCAAACTCAATTATCATAGACGAAGTTAACCCTTTTTGAGGTCCATATACCCTTGTTGCACCATTCTTACCAAGCAAAGGATTTTTTACATCAACCACGACCTTGAATTGAACATGTTTTATTTTTTCAATTAAAAAGTCCTGATTAATGGTAGCAATTTCTCCAAGTTTTCGAGCATTAAGACCTTGAATGCGTTGAGATTGATAATCAAAAAATTGACATCCCAGTGCCTCAAGCATTCCTACTCCTCCATCATTAGTAGCAGATCCTCCCAATCCTAAAACAATGTGGGTGGCCCGATTAGCTATCGCCTGATCAATTAGTTGACCGAATCCATACGTGGAAGCCTCCACAGGATTGCGTTGCTCAGGGGCAAGCAACATATATCCACTCGCTTTCGCAAGTTCAATATAAGCCGTTTGTGTCGTTTTATCATATAAATAATATGTTTTAATCAACCCCCCAATGGGATTAAATACATCACACATGATTCGCTTGGCTGAAAGTACCTCTTCTATGGCATCTAAGAATCCTTCTCCCCCATCAGCAACGCTTAAATATTCAGCATCAATATGTCGATTTATAAGTGATGAGGCCATCATTGATCCCACTTCATGCGATGATAATGTTCCTTTAAAAGAATCAATCGCGATGAATACTTTCATGAATTCTTATCTTCTTCCTTACTCAAAAGCCCAAGATTGATATGACAATATCCACCGGGATTCTTGGTTAAATAATCTTGATGATAATCCTCAGCCGCATAAAACTCGCGTTCTTCTTTAACTTCAACAACAATTTGACGAACACTAGATTGTTGAATTTTTTTAATAAAAGCCTCAATAATAGACTTATCTTCTACATTAGAATAATATATTCCACTTCGATATTGAATACCCATATCAGGACCTTGTCGATTAATCGTATAAGGATTAATAATGCGAAACAGATGTGATAGCAAAGAGTCTAAAGTTATGCAAGCAGGATCATAGCTAATTTCACAGGCTTCAACGTGCGTAGCGATATGAGCCTTTAATTCTTCGTAGGTTGGGTTTTTCTTATTGCCATTTGCATAGCCAACCCGCGTTGAACACACGCCTTTAAGGCGCTTAAAATATGCTTCCACTCCCCAAAAGCATCCTCCACCAAATACAATTCGTTTATTTTCCATCATTATTAATGACCTTTTCTAAATAGTTTGCGATGGCATAAAAACCAATATCATTAAGATGAACGCCATCAACGGTTTCATCATACCCATACTTATGAAGCAAGCGAGTCCCATCAATAAATATAATATTTTTAGAGGCTTCTTGCTGAGCACAACGATTACGAATCAACCGCTTTTTAATATCTGGCTTTAAGAGGGACATTGATAGTGGAAAATGCGACATCAAAATCACCCGTTCATCAGGAATCTTATTTAAAAAGTTACTAATTTTTTCATGAATAGTTGTATCATTATTAGCTTCTAATTCTAAAATAAGCCATCGTTTGGGAATACTTTTTAAAATATCAATCATGGCTTCTTCCATATGAGCACTTCCTGAAAACCCAAGATTAATGACCTCATAGGGAAGTCGACGATCCAACATGGATCCATAACTTAATCCAGGACGAGACGCACATCCTCCTTGAGAAATAGATGTTCCATAGATCACTATTTTTTCTTGTTCAGGCTTTAAAAAGCCATAACTCGCTTTGTAATCTATCCCTAAATAAGCAGAGTTCACCGCTTGATATAAAGGAAAATATAGACGATATGTGCGTTTTATTGGGGTAAGACCTTCCAGTAAAGTCACTTCATATTCACTCGCATTCACTTTCGTCGTTGCTAAAAAGACCCATTTTCCTCGCTTTAATACATATAAATCAAATCCAACCGTTGCCACGGCTGTCATATGGGCCATATAGGCCGCACCAATTAATGAGGCTTTAACTTTAATATGCGTTGAGTTGGTTTCAAACATCATATTAATACCACTTGAATGCTTAGATAACACATCCACATTTTTACTCACGAAAGGAGCACTACCCAATCTTTCAAAGTGATATTGACTAGCAACTCCTCGAAGCGATGGATGATCTAAGTTTATCCACTGATCTTTATTTGAGGGTAGAGTCATATTATCCGTCATTTGAGGATCAATTTTCTTTATCATTGTTTTCTTCTTTCTGTTGTTGAATGGTTTTATCAACGTGTTTCTTATATACAATAAAATCGACAATAGAATAGGTCAAACTCACAATCATTAAAATAATTAAAAATATTTTAGATAGTCTTTCAAGACTTCCCAATAAGATAATAAAGAGCAAAATAGTGTCTAGCGCCACCCACAACATAATCATTCCAATTCGACCCATCAATCCTTTTGCATGATACATCCAATCCACCATCCTCACCTAATATTATAGCATGAACTCAATATTTATCAATAAATTTCTTTTTGTTGGAAATTTTTGCTTATTTGTGCTAAAATAAGGGATATCTTGGGAGGCTATCATGAAGAAAACATTTTTACTATTAATACTACTCGTGGCTCTTTCTGGGTGTACCCCACAAGAACCAATAGTAACACTCGAGAGTTTCATTGAAACGATTCAAATTCCTACCTCAACATTAACAGATCTTGTTTTACCTGAAGAATATGTAGTCAATGGTGACCACGTTATTGCCATTTGGACATCTAATAATGAGGACATTATATCCTCTGCTGGAGAAGTCAACCAAGGAATTTATGATGAAGAAATCGACCTTCATTTATATTTGTCATCCACAACAGAAAATGCATCAAAATCATTTACTGTGTTAGTTCCTGGATATGGATTAGAAGCGTTCTTAACAGATGCCCTCCATACACTAGTTATGCCCCTGACAACCAAAATTAACATTACCTTTCCTAGAGCATTATCTTTCTTTGGAGAAACATTAGAACTGAGTTGGTCCAGTGCCAACACAGCCATTCTATCCAACACCGGTCGGGTTACCATTCCCGAAAATGATACCGTTGTGACCATAACAGTTATCACTGAATATGATAAAACTGAAGCAACCCGAGATTTTGATATCACCATTATCGGGTTGACCGCACAAGAAAAAATCGATATCACCTTTGAAGAGGCAACTCCTCCTTCCTATGTGACAGAGGACATTACCTTACCAACCACTTTTAATTTTTCATTAACTGGTACTTGGACATCTTCTCATCCAGATATTATCTCCGAACAAGGAGTGGTAAATCCTACCCTATCTGGTCAACACACTGTCATACTCACATTGACATTAAATTCAAACGATCGGAGGACTTATAGCGTGATTGTTTCAAAATTAAATCATATGGTAATTGACCGCACATTTGCGGGAATCAAAACCGATATTGAGGTCGAATCTAATCAACTCGTTTTATCAGCCACTGCCCTAACTGGAGAATACAATACGGGTATTATCAATACCCTTAGCTTTACTTCTGCAGTTGCTTCTTGGGCAGCAGTTAGTTCCGAAAATGCAACAGTTGAATTACAAATTCAAGTGTTGGTCGGATCCATTTGGAGTCGTTACTTCTCTTACGGAGAATGGGGAAAAGGTCGCGAAAACAAAAGTTATAATGCTTCTGATACCGTTGCTAGCCTATCTGCTGATGAACTCATTATTGCTAACTCACAAAAAGCCACGGCTATTCGTGTAAAACTTACGTTAAGACGAACCACTTTAACTGATCCGTCACCCCGTGTTTCTCTCATTGCTTGTGCACTTGAAATTCCTGGATATCAATACCCTGTAGACATTTCATCTTTACCAACGCAAATCGATTATGATGTTCCAAAACTATACCAACATGTCGTGCCAACCATTGGTGGAATCATTTGTAGTGCCACCTCCTCAACGATGTTACTCAAATATAAAGGCCATGATTTCTCATCCATTGATACTCTTGAACATCGTTATATAGCTGGCATCGTTCGTGAATACAATAGCGGCATTTATGGCAACTGGGTTTATAACACCGTTGGAATAAGTTCTTTTGGAGAAGTCAGTTACGTAAAAAGAATGTACTCTTATCAAGAACTCCTTCATCACCTGGCAACCGTCGGACCAATTGCTGCATCTGTTAAAGGGACGATGGTGGGAGAATTAGTCAAAACATGGACGACCAGTGGTCATCTCATTGTCATTCGTGGATACCGTTGGCAAGGTGATCAACTCTATATTCTCGCAAATGACCCTAATTTAAGTACTGTTTATGAAGAATATAAAATTGAAAACTTTATGAATGTCTGGCGTAACATCGCTTACGTTATTGAATAAATTGTCTACCTCTAATAAAACCCCCACACAAGATGGGGGTTTTATTATTATAAATTATTCATTCCTTTGGAAATAATGGCCTCACACGGAGCAATGACTTCATTAATCGGAGTGCTACATCCATTCTTAAACCATTCAGTAAATACTCCCACTCCTCCCGCAACAATAAAAGTCATAATAACTCGCGCATAATTTTCATCATAGTTTTTAAAACTATTCTTATATAACCGTAAGGTGTACTCAATCATAATATCTTGAATTCTGCTCAAAAAGAAAGGATCTCCATTTTCAGAAATCATCGCTTGTATAAATCGTTGGTCTTGATAAAAATATTCGACAATTTTAACTAATACAGGTAAATACAAATAATTCATTTTCATGGGGTTATTACTATCAATAATATCTTTGATAATATCAATAATTTCATCTCCCAATTTTTCAACCATATCGTAGATATCTATATAGTGTAGATAAAAAGTTCCACGATTAATATTAGCCCGAGCGGTCATTTCGCTAATCGTTATTTTGCGAAGTTCCTTTTCCTCCATGAGCGTGACCAAAGTTTCTCTTAACAATTTTTTTGTTTTATCAACTCGTCGATCCATATGTCCTCCTCAACACATCGCTTACTTTTGTTTAATAATAAACAAAATTGAAGTAACTGCATATTGCTTTATTTACATTCTCTATTATAATGTAATTATAAGACTTAGTCAACACAATGTTTAATATCAGTGTTGACTACTGAACAGCATATATAGGAGGACTTATGAAATATATTATTCGTTTTCGTTATTTTATTTTAGCCGCATTTATTGCCTTGGTTGTCATCGGAGGACTTCTCATCCCAAGTGTCACCATCAACTATGATGGAACCACTTACTTACCTGATGACACCAATACCAAACAAGCACTACTAGTCATGGAAGAAGAATTTGGAAATCAAGGAGCTTGCGAAATAATGGTGAATGATATCACCATGGCTGAAGCAGGTGCTTTATACACAACCATCATGGGAGTGGATGGCATTTATTCAGTCACCTTTATTCCCACACAAGACGCTTATTTTCACGATGACAACGCCTTATATCAAATCACCTTTACCACTGGAAATTATGACGATAAAACGCAAACCACATTGGATGCTCTTCGTTTGTTACTAAATGAACATGACATCTATTTACGTGGAGAATCTGTCAATGCCATTGAGTATAACCATGTTATTCAAGATGAAATATTAAAAATTATTTTAATATTAGTTCCAATTGTCTTAATTATTTTGTTCTTAGCGACGACCTCTTGGGTTGAGCCCTTGTTATTCATCATTGTGGTTTTGATCTCTATCCTAATAAATATGGGATCTAACGCCATTTTCCCTAGCATTTCCTACATGACCCATTCAACTTGTGCCATTTTACAACTTGCTTTATGTATGGACTATACGGTTATGATGCTGCATAGTTATAAAGAAGAACGTCTCTTAGGAAAAGATTATAAAGAAGCCATTGTCGTTGCTGGTAAAAAAAGTTTTATTCCCATTTTAGCGAGTATGCTTACGACTGTTGCTGGATTTGTCGCCTTATTATTTATGAGATATCGCATCGGTTTCGATGTCGGAATTGTTTTAATTAAAGGAACTCTTATTAGTTTCGCAACCACCTTCTTATTAATGCCTGGACTTATTTTGATGTTTTCGAAACTAATTGAAAAAACTCGTCACCGTTCTATTTTTAGACCCCTCAAAAGAACTTATACGTTTTTATATAAAACCCGTTATATCGCCCCATTTATTGCCTTGGTTGTCATCGGTTTATCATTCTTCATGCAAACCAAAAACGCCTTTATTTATAGTGAAAATAAAATTGTCCATGAAAGCCCAACCCTGGGTGCTAGTTATGATGCCATTAAAAACGAATTTGGACTTAATAATCCTGTCGTCATATTAGTCCCAACCGATCTTGCGACTCAAGGAGCGTTTATACAAGATTTATCACCTCTTCTTGCTAATCCATCAGTATCCTCTGTTGTCGGACCATTTATATTTTATACTCCTTACACCAAACCCCAATTTATAGAACTTCTCACATCCTTTGGGGTAGGAGGAGAAGCAGCTTCATTGGGAGGAATCTTTGATATGATGCAAGCACAATATTTAAGAGATTCATTCTCCATTATTGAAATGGTTGCTTATATTAATGAAACACCTCTCATTCCTGCTGAAAATAAAGCAGCTCTTGCCCCATTCATCTATCAAATGCAAGGGGCTCTCGTTGAACTCGAAGGTGACCATGTTGATCGCATCATAATAACCACTCATTTTGAAGCTGAAAGTGAAGAAGCCTTTGCCTTCATCAATGCCGTTGACAATATACTGAGTGACCATTATGATGAATACTATTTATTGGGAGAAAGTGTCGGTATTCTAGATATCAAAACAATCATCGACGATGACTACTGGAAAGTAACCATCATCACCGCTGCTCTCATTCTCATCATCATCATTCTGTCATTCCAAAACATCGTGGTTCCATTTATACTAATTATATTAATCTTAGGAGCCACTTGGATTAATATGTCTATTCCGGTTATTATGGGAACCAACCTTTTATACTTGGGATATGTGATCGTAAGTTGTGTTATGCTCGGAGCAACCATTGATTATGCGATCCTCTTCACTCATAAATATCGCGAGAATCGCCAAAATCTTAGTAAAGTTGAATCCATGCAATTAGCTTTTAATGAAGCCAAACATACTGTATTCACGTCTGGGTTGATTTTGATTGGGGCTGGATATACCCTAGGATGGACATCTTCCATTCCCTCTATTGCTGTATTTGGAACCTTAATTGGTCGAGGAGCAATCGCTTCGATTGTTCTTGTTCTCTTTGTATTGCCACAAACCTTATTCATTACTGATAAAATTATCATTAAAAAATGGGGTCACAAATAATCATAAATAAAGTGCACGACATTTGATATCATATCAAATATCGTGCACTATTTTTTTTACTTAATAAATCCTCTAGTTTTATTAATATATCCCCCTTGAAGGGTGGTAATATCATGACTAACAATCAACGCTTTATCATCAATCGCCTTGATTTGTTCCATCACACTTTCTTTCCCTTTTCGATTGGTATAAATCATCAGTAATACTTTATCTGAATCTTTCCCATGTGCATCCAGTGCCGTCACACCCAATCGTTGATTCCGAAGATTGGTTGCAAGTGTCGCTCCTAATTCGCTTGACGTAATGACTTGAATCAGTACTTTCCCTAAAGCAAGGGCTGATTCTAGTTTCGAACCCAAATATACCCCTGAGGCAAATCCCAAGCTATAGATAATTCCTTTTAATGGTTTTTCAGCAATGCCAGTAATAACACGTGATGCGACAAACACCCATAGCATGACTTCAAAAAATGCTAAAATAACACCCAGGGTTCGATATCCCTTATTAATGACAATGACCCGAAGGGTTCCCATTGACACTTCAATAATTCTGGCGAAAAATATAAGTGCTAATTCCCATAAAGGAACTGAGTTAATAAAATCAATTAGCCATTTCCACATTACGATTTACCTCTTCTTTTTTGTAGCCTCATTATACCATAAGAATGCCTTTTTGCAAGTTATTAATACCGAGTATGTTACTCCCATTCAATCGTAGCTGGAGGTTTTGAGGTAATATCATATACAATGCGATTGACGTGTGACACTTCATTAACAATCCGTCGCGATATGGTATCTAATACCTCATAGGGAATCTTCGCCCAATCTGCTGTCATTCCATCAACGGATGTCACTGCCCGAATGACAACACTATGATCATAGGTTCTTTGATCACCCATGACCCCAACGCTATGAATATCGGGTACGACTGTAAAATATTGCCAAATCTCATGATCTAGTTTTGCCCGTTTAATTTCTTGTTGTAAAATAGCATCACTTTCACGAGCAATATCAATTTTTAAGGGAGTAATGGCTCCTAAAATACGAATCGCTAAACCTGGCCCTGGAAATGGTTGCCGATTAATGAACCCTTCATCTAACCCCAAAGTAACCCCCAATGCTCTCACTTCATCTTTAAATAAATGATCAAGTGGTTCAATGAGTTGAAAAGCCATATCTTTAGGAAGTCCCCCCACATTGTGATGAGATTTAATCGTTTGTGCTGTTTTAGTTCCAGATTCAATTTTATCAGTATACAAGGTCCCTTGCCCTAAAAAAGCATAATGACCTCTTTTTTTTGCTTCAGCATCAAATATTGTAATAAATTCTTTACCAATAATTTTACGTTTAGTTTCCGGATCACTCACGCCCTCTAGTTTTGCTAAGAAATGTTCTTTTGCATTCACTTGAATCACATCAATGTGATATTTATCACGAAAAGCACTCATGACTTGTTCAGCTTCGCCTTCGCGTAACAATCCATGATCAACAAACACACAAGTCAGTTGATTGGGAATCGCTCGATGAATGAGAACCGCAGCAACCGACGAATCGACGCCTCCAGAAATTCCCATAATTACTTGTTCATTTTGAACACGAGCACGAATAAATTCAACTTGTTCTTCAATAAAATGATCAATAGACCACGTAGGTTTTGCTTTGCAAATGTCAAAAACGAAATTGTGTAATATTTGCATTCCATATTCAGTGTGTTTAACTTCTGGATGAAATTGAACACCATATATTTTTTGGTCATCATTAGCCATGGCGGCCATAATATACTCTGTTTTCGCGAGAGCAACAAATCCTTTTGGAAGTATTTTCACCTCATCTTGATGACTCATCCAAACCGATGAATTTACTGGAATATTAGAAAACAAGGCATGTGATGTTATTTGATGAAGGGTTTGTAACCCATATTCACGCCTTGATCCTTGCCTGACATCTCCTCCGAAATAACTAGCAAGAGCTTGCATTCCATAGCAAATACCTAAAATAGGTTTACCACTCATCATCATGATAGCAGGTACCAAAAAAGCATCTTCATCATACACAGAGTGAGGACCTCCGCTTAAAATAAACCCTTTCACTTCGGGACAATCAACAAATGATTCCATCGGAGTATCATAACTAATGAGTTCTGCATATACTCCAAGGGAACGAAGTCGTCGAACAATAAGTTGATTGTATTGACTTCCATAGTCAATAACAACAATGGTATCATGTTTCATATAAGCCTCAATTCTTTGTGTAGTTGGGAGCTTCTTGGGTAATTTCGATATCGTGAGGATGACTTTCAGCAAGTCCCGCATTGGTAATTTGTATAAAATGGTGATTATTTTGTAAGCAGTGAATATCTTTGGCTCCACAATATCCCATTCCAGCTCGTAATCCACCTGCCAATTGACAAATGGTATCTTTTAACTCGCCTTTATAAGCTACTCGTCCTTCAATTCCTTCTGGAACAAGTTTTTTCACATCGTTGCCAGTTTGAAAATATCGATCTTGAGACCCTCGTCTCATCGCTGCAAGTGACCCCATGCCAACATAGAGTTTAAATTGACGACCTTGATAGATGACTTCTTCTCCTGGAGATTCCTTACATCCTGCCAAAAGACTTCCAAGCATCACCGTATTGGCTCCAGCTGCTAATGCTTTCACAATATCTCCTGAAAATTTAATTCCCCCATCGGCAACAACACACGCATTTCGTGCTTTTGCGACCTCATAGACTTCTTGAATTGCTGTAATTTGCGGAACACCCACTCCCGCAATAATACGGGTGGTACAAATACTACCCGGTCCAATTCCAACTTTTAAAGCACTGGCTCCAGCATCAAGTAAATCAATGGCCGCTTCTTTCGTCACAATATTGCCAGCAATAATATCGAGAGTCGGATATTGAGAACGAATAGCCTTTAAAACTTTGATCACATTCGCTGAGTGACCATGAGCACTATCAATGGTAATCACATCCACTCCAGAGGCTACCAGCGCATTAACCCGCTCCATAAAGTCAGCCGTTACTCCAATAGCCGCTCCAACGCGTAATCGTCCTTTTTTATCTTTGCATGCATTGGGGTAATTTACCACATTATCAATATCTTTACTGGTAATCAACCCACATAAACAAAATTCTTCATCAACAATGGGAAGTTTCTCAATGCGATGCTTCCATAAAATATGTTTGGCTTCCTCTAAACCCGTTCCTCTTTTAGCGGTGACTAATCCCACCTTAGTCATCACTTCCGATACGGGAGTGTCATCCATTTTTAAATATTTTAAATCCCGATTGGTGACAATTCCTAATAAATGATTGTCTTGATCAACCACTGGAAGTCCACTAATATGATACTGTTTTAAGATAGCTTCTGCTTCTTTGGTTGTACTTTTAATTGATAACGTAATGGGGTCCGTAATCATCCCCGATTCACTGCGTTTAACTAAATCCACTTGTTTAGCTTGTTCTTCAATGGTCATATTTTTATGAATAAAGCCTAATCCGCCTTCTCTAGCCATGGCAATAGCCATTTTGTACTCCGTCACAGTATCCATAGCACTAGAAACAATTGGTACATTCAAGATAATGTTGTTTGTTAATTTCGTTTGAATGGATACATTATTAGGTAAAATAGATGATTGTTGAGGAACTAACAACACATCATCAAAAGTTAATCCCAAAGGGATGGTTTGGTTAACACTCATAAAAACCCCTCCTATATATAAAAAAAGCCCATCATATGGGCATACATCAATAAAAAGCGAATGTGTATGCCGTAGTGCCATCATTGGGTGTGGCGTAGAAACGTTTGAACCATTTCATCAAACTTATACGACTTTTTATCATTCTAACATGTTTTGATGGATAAAACAAGATGAATTCGATTTCATTTTCAAAAAAACAATGAATGTCTTATATTCTCGATTATATTTTCTTATTAATACGACGAATTAACCCCCATAAAACCAGAACCATCGCCCATGTATCTTGTTGACAATATTGTTTCAAATCACGTCGAAGACATTCGATATCTTCAGGTGATAAATATTTAAACTTGGCATAAGTGGCAATGGCTTCTGTTCCATTGGCAACGCCCAATCCTTTATAAGTAAGATCTGAAAAAACTGGAAGAACTTTTTTGATTGAAAAAGAACCATGAAGATTATTATGATAATAATTAACACGTTTACTTTCTTCTTCAGAAAATCCAAGATCTTCATATAATTCCGATCGCGTTTTTACTAAATCAAGTAAATCAAACATATGGTCATTAATACATTCTAATTCCTGCTGATATTTAGGAAACATCACTGCAAATTCTTTAATACGGCTATGTTCAAAAGATTTATTATAAACAATCACCGTTCCTCCTTGACTCAAATCAATATCATGAATCATTTGACAAATGAGTTCCTCACGTCGATCCTTAAAATCTAAGGCTAAATATTCGATATGGTCTCGCTCTTTATCACATTCAAAAGGAGCCTGTTCGATATGAAGAGAATATTGAAAGACCGATTGTGCATATGGCTTTTCCCCTCGAAACCGGGGGAGGGGACTAGGGAATGACTCAAAATCCAAATGGTACAACGGATATTGAAGGACCTGTAATCCCTTTTTAATCTTATCGATATCGACATATTCCACTTTTTCTTCAAAACATGTCCGTTGAATGAGATTATTAGGACGATCTAGCCACCGCTTGGGAATAGAATCCAACATCACTTGTCCTTGATTAATGAGATCTAATATATCATGCTTTTCTCCAAACTCATCTTTAAATCCATAATGAGAGCCCATGTATTCTAAAATTGATCCATCAACCAACACCTTTTCCCAGCAAGTTGGAATAAATGGACATTTGCTCATTTTTTTGCGTTCACAAAATGGACCAACAGGCACAACTGACGCATCGAGAGTTTCTAAATAGTCTTCTAGGGTTTGCTTCATTGCATAAATTTTTGTTTGCCATGCTTGAATAATGTCATCTAATTCAATAAAATTAACAAGTTCTTCTCCATCAATGTTTTGATAGAAGGGTTCCTCTTCTTGATAGGTTCCGTCAAACACATACGACGAATTAAGAACTGTTAAATAATAATGAATCTTTTTAAAAGGAAGGCCTGCTTGTTTTCTTGCCTCTTCAACAATCATTTTTTCCACAGCCATATCAAAAACATAACGACCAACCCCACTGTATCTATCATATAGTTTTTCATAGGCACGATTAAAGGGTTGGGCCTCCATATCTGGATAAGTCGCTAGCTGATAACTGACTCCTTGACGAGTAAACAATGGATAATGAATCTTTTTAATTCGAGGACCTAATTCCTTAAATTTTTTAGACGTCGTCGCCTTAACTTCAAAAATGTAAATTTCGTTCTCTTTTTCTAAATAGCCATCTAAATAGCAATAATATTGATGACGATTGTTTTGATAAGTAAACAATTTTTGCTCTTTGGTTTTAAGACTAAAATGGATCGGACCATGAAAAGTTTTCTCAGCGATTTTCATCGCTTCTTCTTCGAGTTTATTGTAATATGGGAGCAGTGCTTCCATTTGCTTATCAATCACTTCAATGAGGTCATCACCCGACTCTTCATCAAACATTGTATATAAAAGTTCTATTAAATCATCTTGATCATCATCGCCAAAAATAGAAGCGCCACTTGCAAGTCGCTTCTTGTATAAATCATCCAGACTAGCTACTCTTGGACAACGCGTATATTGTTTAAAAAGAGTTTTTGATATATTCATTTGCTTTACCTCTACCAATTCATTTTATCAAAAAAGTTGATGTTTATCAATCATTTGCTTTATATTATATGTAAATCTTTAAAAAAATCCTCGCAAAGAGGATTTTTAAACTTAATTTAGTGAGTTCTTTTATTCCATAAGGCTATCGCCCCTTCCTTTTTTGCTTCCAAAGCTTCCCATGGAAGAACTCCTTCAATAACGGCTGCTTCAACGAGTTCCATCATATAATCAGCATAAGGAATAAGCGACTTAATTAAATGCCAATCCACTTCTCCATCCAATATTTTTTGTAACAAATGATGGTGTGATTGATCTTCTAACAAGGGGATTAACTTTTCAATTAATTCATTGCTGACTTCATAATCGGTTTTTTCAAGAAGATCTAAGACATTTTCATCATTTAAATATTCTGCCAATTCAATAATATGAGAAATTTCAATGCCTTTGACCTCCAAATTTTTAGATAAAGCGGCTAGGGTAGAAGGCTTCAATAGTGGAGCCAAAGCAATTAATTCTTCTGCATTTTCCACAGGCATGGTCGTTTTTCCAGTTGCCACTTGTTTTAAAATCAAGTGTTCTCCTGCTGAAGCCCCTCCGGCATGGATGAGTTCATCTAGCGTCCGATCAAAAATAGATGCTATTTGAATCAAAATACTCACATCGGGAAAACTATCTCCTAATTCATAACTTGAAATGGCTTGTCGAGTCACTAATAATTTATTAGCCAATTCACTTTGAGTCATATCCGCATTTTTTCGCAAGCGAGATATATAAAGCCCCCACTTTTTCGTATTAAACATATTAAGACCTCCTAAGTAATCCCATTATATCAAACATAAATGGGAATGTCGAGCAATGATTACTTGCGTCTAAGCGGGGTTCTTAAAAATAGGATTTTCGATATCGAAAATCCTTTTCAATTATGATATTTTTTGCTTCAAAAGCGATAATAACCATTCTAACACCATGATAATCATAATTAATAAAAACGTCCAAGCAAATACTTTACCCATTTCAAAATTTTGTTTTAAAAACAACATTTCGCGGCCAATCGATAAAGTCGGTTGACTAATAAATTCACTCATAATCATAACTTTTAATCCCAACCCCAACGATTGAACAAGCCCCGTAAATAAAAACGGTGTAATCAGTGGTAAATATATGGCTTGTATCACTTGAATATTGATACCTGATAACATCCGAACATCATCGAGAACGTTGTTATCAATTGCTTGAAATCCTTGATAAACGGCCTCATATAAAATCGGAAAAATAACAAATCCCGTAATAAACAAGGGACTGTATTCATGCCCAATAAGCACCAATAAAATAATAATAATTGAGGCGACCGGAATAGTTTTAAGTAAGGCTATTTGCGGACGAATAAACGACGCAAACTGAATCCGCCGAATCGATACCCCCCCCAACACCAAAGCAAGTATAAACGATACCCCCACCGCTAGAAACAATCGCCATAATGTGGTCATTAATACCACATACGTATGCTTCATCGCAAGCAAAATCCCTAAATCATGAAACGTCCTCCACGGCGTTGGAAAAATAATATCTTGATGGATCCAAAGCGCCAGGCCACTCCAACACAAGCCAATAAAAGCAATTCCTAAGACATAATAAAAATTCTTTTTATTGAATAAAGTTTTCATCCGGAAGAACACCCCCTAAGATGTGAGCGTTGTATTGATTTATCATAGCAAAATATTGATTCAGCTCTGTTTGACAGGTTATGCTTCTCTCATAATAGATTTGACTACGAGGAATGCTGTGAATCAAGGTCTCTTCACCCAATGCTTGAAAAGTTGGATAAACAGTCGCATCTAACTTTAATAGTTGTGCGACATATTCCGTAGTATTTTGGTTGAGAAAATCGATATTTTCTTCCACATCATCTAAAAATTGAACCACCTCTGGCCTCATGGTATGAATAAATATTCCTGCCTGGGGAATAAGAGAAATTTGATCACTTAATATAGATTGTAAATCAATAATATTGATTTCTAATCCCATTTGTAATTCCAATTTACTTAACACAGGTTCAGCACATAAAATATAATCAACCGTGTTGAACCCAATAAAACGATTTGAGACTACCTCATTAACACTGGTCTCGTACACCACGTCTGATGTTACTTCTTCATGAGCAAGCGCTGCTTTTAGAATAATATCAGGGGTGTTTGCTTCCCCATATGCTGCAACTTGTTTTCCTTCAAGATCTTTTAAATTAACAAGAGGGGTCGCCTTTTGACTCACAATATAGGAATTCCCGGTCGTTAAAACAGCAGCAAAATGATAACTAGTGGCCTCACTTAAATATAGTTTTGCTCCTGCTGTAATGGGTGCAACAATAATATCGTAATTTTCTTGAACTAATTCGCTTGTTAAAATATCAGGTCCTGATACAATTTTAAACGCTAAATCAGAATGATTAAATAATCCCCCTAACGCAATCGCAGGAATACCATCTGGTAATAAGATGGTTAAAACTCCTTCTTCTTCCTTTTTGCATCCACTAACACCCGCTAACACGATGAGTAATAATATAACAAAATACTTTTTCATTTTTTCTACCTCTTATATAGCTATTATACATGATATGCTATCTTCATTATCGTAACATTTGTTACACTTCATCATCATTTATTATTTTAAATCCTTCAAGCACTGATAATGATTGCTATTTTTCCCTTAATTATGGTATAATTTTGGTAACATAAGTTACATAGGAGGACCCCATGAACTCTTTATTTGAAATAGTCACAACCCAATATGCTCACCAATTAATTTTTAAAACCTATGAGCGTCAAGAATTGATTTTCTCAGAACGATCATTATGCAAAACAATGGGTCTTATCATCAAAGGAAAAATGCATATACAAACCTTTTCCTGCGGGGAAGTCCCTTACACCATCCAAACCCTCACTTCTGGAGACATCTTTGGAGAAACATTAATATTCTCGATAAATTCGATGTACCTTGGATTAGGAGTTGCTTTAGAAAAAACGAAAATTGCTTATATTTCTAAATCTAATTTAATCACCATGATGCATGATGATTCACTTTTTTTGCAAGCTTACTTACAAGAAATGGCTGAAAAAAGCATCAATCATCAAGTTCGATTAAAAGTTCTCTTGCAAAAAACAATCCGAGATAAAGTGCTATTTTATTTACAAGAGCAAGCAAAAACCCAAGCGTCTTTGATGGTTAAAATTCCCACCAAAGAAGCTTGGGCAGCTTATTTAAATATTCCACGTCCATCGTTATCACGTGAACTAATTTTTATGGAAAAAGATGGACTAATTAAAAATAATCGTTATAGTATCCTCTTAAATAGTAATACTTGCTTCATATAATCTCGCGTAGTATCCACCACGATGAATTAAATCGTTATGTTTTCCTCGTTCAATAATTCCTTCTTGCCCGAGAACAATGATTTCATCGGCATTTTTAACGGTCGATAACCGATGAGCAATCGTAATCGTTGTCCGTCCATAAGACAATTCTTCTAAAGATTGTTGAATATATGTTTCAGTAATGTTATCAAGCGAAGACGTTGCCTCATCCAAAATCAATATTTTAGGATTTTTTAAAAATAACCGAGCAATCGCTAATCGTTGTTTTTGTCCTCCGGATAACTTAATTCCTCTCTCACCCACCATCGTATGATAGCCTTCATCTTGACTCATAATAAAGTCATGGATGCGGGCTTTTTTTGCTGCCATAACAATTTCTTCATCCGTAGCATCTACTTTTCCATACAATATATTTTCACGAATTGTTCCATAAAACATCACGACATCTTGTTGAACATGACCGATAGCACTGCGAAGATCATCCAAATTATAATCCTTCACGTTGATACCATCTACTAGGATTTCTCCTTCATTGACATCATAAAATCGGGGAATCAATTTGGAAATAGTCGATTTACCAACACCAGTTTCACCAACAAGTGCCACTTTTCTTCCTGCTTCAATGGATAAATTGAAATGATTTAAAATATGAGTCGCTTCACTTTGTTCATATTGAAAACTCACATTCCTAAATTCGATATCACCTTTAAAGTCTTCACGACGAATCGCATTCTCTGGGGATAAGATTGTCGGATTTGTTTCCATTACTTGATAAAACTTTTCAACTCCTGAGAATCCGTTTTGTAATTGTTCCATTGAGTTAGTAATCCGAGCAATAGGCCGAGTAAGAAAATGAATATATAAGAAGAAAGTAGTCAGTTCAATGGTAGTGATATCACCTGTCGCAACAAAGAAACTACCAAACACCAAAACTGCTACATAAGTCAAGTTCATAAAGAAGTCATTTCCAGTAGAATATAATCCGATTTCTCGGAAAGTATTTGATCTTGCTTCTTTATATTGTTCATTAATGACATCAAATTTTTTAATTTCTATGTTTTCATTATTGAACGCTTTGGTGAGACGAATCCCCCCTAAACTACTTTCTGTAATACTATTCAGTTCTCCTTGTGCGGTTCTGGCTAAGCGAAACCCATTTAACATTTTATTCCGTCGAGATAAAGAATATATAATGACAAAAGAAACAAAGATAAAAACGATAACTGTTAATAACCGACTGGTGTTAAATAAAATAAAGAAACTTCCAATAAACATAACGATTGATATAAAAATATCTTCAGGAACATGATGACTCATTTCTGACACATCGTGAAGATAGGTCGTTAAATGAGTCATCAGTTCTCCGGTTTTCTTATCATCATAATATTGATAATCTAACGTTTGAAATTTTTTATACAAATCTTTTCTCATGTCACTTTCAAGACGAATTCCCATAATATGTCCATAATAACCTATAACATACCCCAGAAAAAATTTTATGCCAAATAAGAAAACTAAAAAGCCCCCAATTAGTAAGACGGTTTCAGTCTGACCAATGAAGTCATTTAAAATTTTTTGTGTCACTTGCGGAAACACTAAGTCAATCCCAGCAATAATAAGTGCACAAAATAAATCTAATGTAAACAACTTCCAATGAGGGCGATAATAACGAGCAAATTTTCTAATCATAATCAATCTCTTTCCTCTAAATAGATAATAATGTCATTAATGATTTTTTGATTACTAGTAGAAAGTAGCATCAAGTGGGTAATGTCATCATATATAATTTTCTTCCTCTGAGTACTTACACAAAATTCATATACTTCCTCAATGGCTTTTCGAGGAACCAATTGATCAAGTTCTCCCCACAACACCAAGGTAGGACATTGGTAAGGTATCATTTCAGCTACAACCCGTTTAATAATTTTACGAAACGTCATGAAATATTTGGGCATGGCCGTATTCAAATATGCTCGAGCCACAAAATTAATCGAACGTTTATCATCTTCCATAAGAAAGTTAAGTTTTTGAGCAACTTTCTTTTCATTATTA